>SVSY01000076.1 GCA_015064065.1 Oscillospiraceae bacterium | reverse complement strand
ATTCAAAAGTTACTTTTATGCAAAAAGGTTACATAAAACCGCATAGTAGATCCCGAAAATCGTCTTGACGATTTTCGCTTTTGTGCGGAGTCGCTATATTACCGCTCCTCCTTCCAAAAGTTCGACTACGCTCAGGATGACGAGATTAGTGTTATTTTGTAAATGTGCGTAGCCGTGAGTGCAGATGTGATTTGTTTGCGACATCGGGAGCACCAAGGCGCTCCCCTACCGGTTTGATGTGATTTGCTTGTAGGGCGGTGGCTCAACGTTTGCGTAGCAAACTTGACGCCCCGCGGAGCGAAACATATGTCTGCCGCCGAAAACAAACGGCAAGAGCAAAAAACGGGCAGTTAACTGCCCGTTTTTTATATCTTTTTACGCGTGATAAATATTCTTTCTGCCCTCGGTACGCTTATCGATAAGTCCGAGATATGCGAGCAGATTGAGCGCGGAATATACGTCTCTGCCGCGAAGCTTTGTATACGGCATATAATCCGCCGCAGAAAATTCCTTGCCTATAAGCTCTTTAGGCAAAAATTCCACGTAATCCTCAACGCCGCGAAGCTCGATAGTCTCGACGAGCGCCGTTGGAAATACCTCGTTGTCATACTTCCCCGTCCGTCTGTATCTGACAGCGTTCGAGTATCTGTACTCCTCGACCTCTACCAAAGCGAGCAATATTGAAAATCGCTCATTGGCGATAAATTCTTGAAGATGGTAAAGCAGAGGCAATATAAATTCGGGATATTCACGCAGGGGAGAGCGGCGCACGTAGGCTATCTCGCCCGTCTCACGCTCTGCACGCACTATCGTTCGCTTGACGATGATCGGATGCACCACGCACACCTCATAGTCCGTACTCTCAAGATAATAGGCTATCTTATCCTTAAGCGGTGCGAGGGCTCTGCACTGTATCTCGTATATCTTCCCCTCGACCAACACGTCCGCGGTGTATCTGCCTACCTTAACCTCGAAAAAGTTCTCGTTGTCGCAGAAAGTGCGTTTAAGTATTCTGTGCAGGCGTTTTTCATTGTAAATGCCTATTCCCTCTTCTGCAGAAAGTCCGCGCAATGTGTATGACTCGGCAACGCACAGCTCCGAGAAGCGTTTCTTTATATCTTCCTGCATCACGTCGCTATACCCGCAAACTGATTGGAATAAAGCTTATGATACTCGCCGCCAAGCGAGAGCAGCTCCTCGTGATTACCTGCCTCGGCTACGCGTCCGTCCTTGATAACGACTATCTTGTCGGCATCGCGTATGGTAGAAAGTCGGTGCGCGATGATGAGTGAGGTGCGGTTCTCCATAAGTGCGACCATCGCCTGCTGGATATGCATCTCTGTACGCGTATCAACGCTTGAGGTCGCCTCGTCAAGTATAAGTATCTTGGGGTCGGCAAGTACGGCGCGCGCAATTGAGAGCAGCTGTCGCTGTCCCTGCGAGAGATTGCTTCCCGATTCGGCAAGCATCGTATCGTATCCGTCGGGCAAACGCTCAATAAAAGTATCTGCCTTTGCAAGCGCCGCCGCGGCGCGCATCTCGTCGTCGGTCGCGTCAAGTCTGCCGTATTTTATATTGGCTCTTATCGTATCCGAGAAAAGAACGGTATCCTGCAAAACTATCGCTATCGAGCGGCGAAGCGTATCCTTGGGTATCGTTGTAATGTCCTTGCCGTCTATAGTGATAACACCCTTATCGACCTCGTAAAAGCGCGTGAGAAGATTTACGACGGTAGTCTTGCCCGAGCCCGTCGCGCCGACTATCGCTATCTTCTGACCCTTCTTGAGCCAGAGGTCGAGACCCTTAAGCACGGGCTCGTCAGCTTCATATGCAAAATCTATGCCCTCGAAGCGTATATTGCCCTCGATATCCTCAATTCTGACCTCCTCAACGCCCTCGTCTATCTCGTCGGCGCTATCCATTATCTCAAAAATTCGCTCAGCGCCGGCAAGTGCCGTGAGAATAGATGCGTATTGGTTTGCTATCTCGTTGACGGGACGCGTGAACTTCTTTGAATACTGAAGCATCGAGTGAATGTCGCCAAGCATAAGCGACGGGACGAGCGGATTGGGATTTAGCACGAAAAATCCGCCGAACGCCGCTATGAGCACGTACTGAAGATTTCCAAGGAAGTTCATACACGGACCCATTATCGAGCCCCAGACGCGCGCAAGTATGCTCGCCTTTTTGAATTCGCCGCTCGTTGCGGTAAATTCGTCGATAGCTTTTTTCTCCTTGCCGTACGCAACTACCGTTTTGTACGAGGTCACCATTTCCTCGACCTCGCCGTTGAGCGTTCCGAGAAGCTTCTGACGCTTGACGAAATATTTACGCATAAATTTGGCAAGATTTGCCGATACGGTTATGGTCAGCGGTATCGTGATGCAGGCGATAAGCGCCATTACCCAGCTGTAATAAACCATCATCACAAACGCGCCGATGAGCGTGAGTATACTCGATATGAGCGACGCTATCGACTGCGAGACGGCGTTGGAAACGTTCTCAACGTCGTTGGTCATTCGTGACATTATATCGCCGTGCTTGTGCGTGTCGGTGTACTTTATGGGAAGTCTCGATATCTTCGCAAAAAGATCGTTTCGCATAGTGTAGACAGTATTTTGCGAGAGCTTCGCGGCGATTATTCCCTGCATAAATCCAAGAAACGCGCTTATTATGAAAAGCACCGCCATAGCACCGAGGTAGCCGAGCATCGCGCCAAAATCGACAGAAAGACTTCCGTCGCTCTCGACCGATATCGTATTTATCGCCGCACCCTGAAGTGCAGGACCTGCAAGGTCGCTCACGGTGACGACCGCCATAATAACTATAAGCGCGATAACGAGGAGCTTGCTCTTTCCAATGTATTTGAGAAGACGCATCAACGTATTCCACGTATTCTTCGGCTTCTCCGCGTTGACTCGCGCGCCCATAGGACCGCCCGGTCCTCGTCCGCCGCCGCGCATATCGGGCATCTTCGGGGGTGTCTGATCTTTTCTTTGTCCGTTGTTCATTTAAAGAGCACCTCCTTCGTCCGAATTTTTCATCTGCGAATTGTAAATATCGCGGTAGGTCTCGCTCGTACGCATAAGCTCGTCGTGCGACGCGCAATCCTTTATCGTTCCGTTCTCTATAACGGCTATTCTGTCAGCCTCTCTCACACTCGCAATTCTCTGCGCTATCATAATCACCGTGGAGTCCTTAAGATTTTCGCGGAGCGCGTGGCGCAATCTTGCTTCGGTTGCAAGATCGAGAGCCGATGTCGCATCGTCGAGAATAATTATCTCGGGCTTGCGCAAAAGCGCGCGGGCTATCGACATTCTCTGCTTCTGTCCACCCGAAAGAGACGCGCCCTTCTCGGCTATGTAGGTATCGTATCCGTCGTTAAAGCCGCTGATAAATCCGTCAGCCTGCGCGATAGTCGCGGCGGCTCTTACCTCCTCGTCGCTTGCGTCAGCCTTACCCCAACGGATATTCTCCGACACGGTACCCGAAAACAGCTCGCTCTTTTGCATAACGTAGGATATATTCGAGCGAAGAGTCGAGAGGTCGTATTCCTTTACGGGAATTCCGTTGACACACACCTCTCCGTCGGTAGTATCGTAAAAACGCAAAATAAGATTTACAAGCGAGGTCTTGCCCGAGCCCGTCGCTCCGATTATGGCGAAGGTCTCACCTTTTTTGATATCCACGTTGATATCGTGAAGCACGGGACGGCCTGTCGCCGAGGGGTATCTGAAATCAACGTTCTTGAAGGATACCGCGATATCCTCTCCGCTTCCGCTCTTCTCGCCCGAAACGATAACGGGGTCGGAGTCGAGCACCTCTCCTACTCTCTTTATCGACGCCATAGCGCGCGATATGGAATGGAAGAGCATAGTTACCATCATTATCGACATTATTACCTGCGTAACGTAGGTGACCGCCGCCATTATAGTGCCCGCGCTCATTCCCGTTCCCGCAACGTTGTCTATCTCAAAGCCGCCGATAAGTATGACCGCGATAGTTGCCGCGTTCATAACTATAACGAGCACAGGGTGCATTACCGCCATAAGCTTGAGAACTCGCATATTCGTGTCGCGAAGCTCCGCATTCGCTCTCTCAAAGCGAGCGTACTCGTAATCCTCGCGAACGTACGCCTTTACGACGCGCGCTCCCGTTACGTTCTCCTGAACGACAGAATTGACCTTGTCAAGCTTTGTCTGTATCTTGCTGAATATCGGAACTGACTTGCTAAGTATCACTGCAAGCATTATTGCCATCACGGGCAAGGAGCAAAGCAAAACTATACCGAACTTGATGTCAAGCGTGCAAAGCATTATCGTGCCGCCGATAAAGAACATTGGCGAGCGCACGAGCATACGCAGTATCATTTCGGTAAAATCGACTATCATAGATATATCGTTGGTCATTCTCGTAACGAGCGAACCCGTAGTAAACTTGTCGGTCTGCTCGATAGAGAGAGACATTACCTTTTTGTATGCGTCACAACGCAGATCGTCACCAAGTCCCTGAGACGCCTTTGCCGCGGTATACGCGCAGAAAACGCCGAAAAATCCGCCTACGAGCACGACGAGCAGCATAAGCACACCAAAGGTGATTATTACCTGCATCGAGCTGTAGCTTCCCTCACCGTAAAGTATACGCATCACGGTACTTCCTATAGGCGAGGACGACACGTCGCCCGAGGCGTTGATGCCGCAGTCTACTATTACGGTCATAAGCTTTGGCAAAAACAGATCTGCCGCGACCTCGCCTATCATAAGAAGCGGCGATATCACCGCTAAAAAAGCATAGGGCTTTAAATAATGAAATATTCTCCTCATTCTTCCTTCTCCTTTGACTCGGCGCACAGCGCGTCAAGCAGATTTTGGCGCACGCGGTAAAGCATCGCCATAAGAAGCTCGCACTCGGACTCACTAAAGCCTTCAAGCGCAAGCGCGTCGGTCTCCTTTATCTTTTCAATTCCGTTTCGGTCAACGCTCTCGCCATACTCGGTGAGTCGCACGCGCACCTCGCGCTTGTCTTGTGGATTTGAAAATAGCTCGACCATTCCCTCGTCCTGCATCTTTCGCAAAATAACGCTGACCGTGGGGGGACGAAGATGCGTTATCTCTACTATGCGCCGCTGGCTCGCTTCCCTCTCGAGCGCGATCGCCGAGAGCACCAAGCGCGCGCCGTGCTGTGACATTATTCCCTCTATGTTCGCCGAGCGCACCCTCGCACTGCTAAGGCGCGAGACCTCGTGACAGAGCTTTACGGGATTGTCGCGTATCTCACACCGATGCGGCGGGACGGGAGGAAAAATCGCCCTTTTTTTCTCTTTCATTTCTGCTCCTTATTTAAAAAATTCGCCAATATTAAAATTTAGTTAGTTAACTAAATAATTATACCACGCCGCACTTTATATGTCAATAAGAAATTAAAATAATTTGATTTTCGCATAAAAAAAGAACGCCTGCCGCGAACGGCAGGCGTGTGTTATCATTATTTGATATTAACGTAAACCGTTTCCATATCGCTATCCGGAGTTTTAGCTTCTACGTAGGCTTCGATATAGTATTCGGCGTTTGAATTTATTATAAGTTGTATCTTCCCAATATGATAATTTTCCGAAAGTCTTTCTTTCAAATAGTTTATTGCGTTATCCACCTCTTCTTTGGTAACATTTTTTTCTGCATCATCGTATGCACCTAACATTCGCGCGTTTATATAACCAAGCTCTCCATTACCATTCAAAGATATCACTATAGTATCATTTGTAGGTACACCCCAAACGTATTTGGTGTATATAACGTTATTCTGGTAGGGATTGCCGTCGCAAATCTCTGTATAAATATATTCCTGATCGGCATCTTGACCGTATACCGATTTCAAAACCGAGTCTGCTATTTCGCGCGCTCTGTTTTCCTCTATCGTACCCGAAACATCTTTTTTGCTTGAATCGCTAAAAAATAAGATCTGATTTGTCTGGGTTCGACGTTCTATAGTAACATCTTCATATTCATACACGTCATATTTTACACTATCCCCGAATTTATCGTTTGCTAATACCTTAGGTTTATAAGTTTCATAATATTCGGCAGTGTAACGCTTACCGTTTATTGATACGTCGATAGTATCGTCGGTGGCAGAAGATTTCGTTGCGTTTATTTTTCCTCCCGGATACCATACGGCGCTTTTAAATCTCTCCAATTCCTCCTTTACTTTTTGGTCAGAAAGCTCCTCTGTGTCGTAGGGTCTTGCACTACTGCCGCCACTGTCGAAGAAGAACAAAATATGTTCTACGGGCTCCGATTTAGAGGTATTAATTTGGTTTTCGTTCTCTACTGTCTTTCCGTTGCAGGACGTCAACATTGATATTATCAGCACGAAAATTATTACTGTTGTTAGTTTCTTCATATAAAGTTTTATCCTCCTCATTCAATATTTAGGTATTGGTATCTATCACCAACAGAGTATTCCGGTAAGCCTATGTAAGTTTCATATTGCCCGTTAGCTTTTTTATCTTTCAGCACAATCGTTCCCAGATCATTACCGGCTTCCTCTACTGCTTGATCAATATTATATCCTTCAAAGATATATCCAATAAAATATTCTATCCAACGATTCATATCGTTCATATTTATTGATTTAGTTGTTCCTAAAACAAAATGTGCGCCTTTTTCAAATGTTGTATCTACTAAATTGTATGCTGCGCTTCCGTATTCCGATTTATCAACACCTGAATTACACCCCATATAAATGATGCACCTTGCATTTGATAATTGGTTATACGAAATATCATCAAAGTATTGCGTGTTGGGATTATCATCGTAAAATAAATCGTCAACTACAATTGATCCTATCCACTGGTTATTATCGTCGCAGAAATAAAGCTCTCCCGGAGCGCAATGTCCTGAATATATAAAAATCTCGCTTGATTTTAAATCTTCAAACGCTTCAGGCGGCTCTCCGTTTAATTCGTGGGATGTTTCATACCCCAATTCCTGACCAATAACAGCAAGAAAATCATCTATATTCAATGATACATCAAAGTTATGATCTTCGCCATTTTCGGTATACTCAATATCAAAACAATAATGAGAAGCATCACCTTTATTAACCTTCATAAATGACCAATACGATGCCTCTGTAGGCGTTGCGGTAACATACGCGTTATCATTAGAGTCCTGCGTAACGTAAAGTCCGCTATTCGTATGTCGGATCAGATACAGACCTTCATATCTTCCGTTTTCTACTCGTCGTAGAGTAAATCTAAGATACCCGTAGCCATTATCGTCATAAATGTCGACGTTGTTGTTTGTTACGTCCAAGCACTTTCCTGTAGGACTACGTACGCTTTGTATATTGTAATATCCGTCGGACAATTTTCTCGTTCTCCACTGTGACAGAGTTGTAGCAGAACGGGCGCGTGTGTATACGTTGGCATGTCTTGAATCCGAGTCGTTCTCCAAAGATAACAATCTGCCGCTTGAAGCGTTCATAATATAATATTTCGTATTATTTGATATGCCAATTGAATTACGTAAAGTATATACTTCAATACTGACCGAATCGGTATACACACTGCCATTGTAGGTATACCTTCCTGTAATAGTAGCATTTCCACCGGTAACCGCAGTTACAACACCTGAACTACTAACGGTTGCAACCGAAGTATTACTACTACTCCACGCTATGCTACCGTTTGACGGCGTAGCGCTGTACGACATTTGCATTGTTTCTTCATTTGACATAACTGCTCGTGGGGCGCTTACTGTAAAAGTAACCATACTTGGCGGCAACACCGATCCAAAAGGAGAGACGTCACCTATTGCAGCGGCGTCCCATCTGACCCCGCCGAAAAGCAGCACCATTGACAACAACAAAGCAAAACATGACCGCAAAAACTTCTTTTTCATAACTTCTCTCCTTTCTGAGCGTTATATAAAATTTTATAAATAAGGGCACGGGCATGGATACACATAGGTATCCTTACCGTGCGCTTTGCTTCTTTTGTGTTATTCGGGCATCCCGTATTTGTTTGTCTATCTGTAATGTCTTGCCCCATACGAGACGCCGAGCCTTGTGCTTGGCGCACCCTGTAATTCTGACTTTTGAGGAATTTTATTCCTTATATTGATTACAGTATAGCATACTGTTATATATTTGTCAAGTACTTTTTATTTCCAAGTATCGACACTCAAAATATTTTAAATTTCTTTTTGTGGAAGCATTTTTTATTCTTTTGATTTTAACCCTATCTTGAAACATATTTCAACGGATTTATCTCGCCGTTTTGCAAATCATAATAGTGTATCCGAAAATTTTTCGGTATACGCTATTACGATTGAATTTATAAAAAGGAAAAAGATAATGGCAAAGAAAAAAAGTTTAAAGCTTCTTTCTCTTCCTTCTCTTCTATCGCTTCTGCTTGCTTGCGCCTTTATCCTCTCACCCGTCGCACAGACGTCAAGCGTATCCGCTTCGTCGACCGCGATAGCCGATGCCGACGTCGATTTCGACTATGCCGCCGTGATGAGCGAGCCCGACGTCCTCGTCGGAAACGAAAGCTCGCCGCTCTCGCGAGCAGAGCTAAGATCAATGAAGCTCTACGCGGGCGGAGTTCCCTTCGGCGTGAAATTTATGACCGAGGGCTTGCTCGTGGTAGGATTTTGCGACGTCGATTCGGGCGCAAAAAGGGTAAATCCGTCAAGCGAGGCGGGATTGCGTGTAGGAGACAGGATACTTTCGGCAAACGGAAAACGTCTTGTCAGCTCCTCTGAGCTCTCAAAGCTCATCGAGCAAAGCGGCGGCCGTGCTATTTCTATAGTATACCGCAGAGGACAGAACGAATACGCCGCCACGCTCACTCCTGCTTTTTCAAAAAGTGAGAATTGCTACAAGTCGGGCGCATACGTCAAGGATAACGGCGCGGGTATAGGAACTGTGACCTATATAGTCCCGAAAACGCTTGAATTTGCGGGACTCGGCCACGGCATCTGTGAGGGCGAGGGCGGAAAGCTCGTGCCCATATCGCGCGGCTCTGTGGTTAACGTGGGAATTGACGGAGTCATAAAGGGTCAATGCGGAACACCCGGTGAGCTCAAGGGGCATTTCAAATCGGGAAAATGCGGAACTCTGCTAAAGAACAGCGACTGCGGAGTCTACGGAGTTCTGACCTCTCTGCCCGACGCGCTGCCCACAAAGCCGCTCTCGCTCGGACTTCGCGACGAGATACGCGAGGGCAAAGCGTATATCTACTGTACGCTTGACGCAAACGGACCGCAGAGATACGAGATAGAGATATCAAATATCGACCGCAACGCCGCGGCAGGCAAATGCTTCACGGTAAAGGTCTGCGATGCGGATCTTGTCGCAAAGACCGGCGGTATCGTTCAAGGAATGTCGGGCTCGCCCATTATCCAGAACGGCAAGCTCGTCGGCGCCGTCACCCACGTGCTCATCAATGATCCTACAACGGGCTACGGAATATTTATCGAAAATATGCTCGCGGCATCAAAAATGCCAATGGCGAAGGCGTCTTAAAGGCAAAATTGAATAAAAATGTTGTCCCTTACCGAACATTAACCACTAGTGAGTTCGATGAGGGACAACAGTCTTTTGTCCAATTTCTATTCAGTTTTCATTAAAAATGTGTTGTCCCTATTATATCACACTACTCTTCCTTGGATGATGCCGCTGTTTGAATGTCTATTTCAACATTCTCATCGGTAATATCAAGACACCACCTGTCAACAGACCATTCTTTACCATCGCAGGTAAATATATAAGACTTAATTTGAGGCACTATACCATTCACTGTTATGTCCACGGACGAAAATTTATATCCCCAAACGTGCGTTTCATCCTCGAAATAATTAAACAGAATAAATTGCTCACTATCACCGTTTAATATCATCGTGTCCGGATCATCAATCGCGATTTCTTCGGTGTCCCCTTCATAATGATATTGTCCTTCCTTGTTTGTAACAAAGCTTGCTTGAACAAGCGTATCCCCTTTAGAAACGAAAAGCATATATGTTCTTTCATTTATTTGAAACTTGTCTAAAAGGTTTATTGGCGTCAATCTTTGAAGGGTGTCTAAATTCGAATCTGCCGCTATTGCCAAAGCTTTTTCCGGTGTATCCTGCCATCCGTTACCGACATAACAGGATGTGGCAGATACCATGAACGTCAAAGATAATATAAAACATAATATTTTCTTCATGATATTTAAATCTCCTTTTTCATATTCAAATTATATAACGCCATCATCCAACAGAAAGTCTATCACGCTTATATTGATAACTTCCTGCACAAGTGCAAAAACTTTTCAGTAACGATACATTACCCCTCAATACATTCCGGATTCAGCAAAAAGTCATAAACATTCACCGTCAATATACCGTGCTCATCATAATAGGGAGCGACAATATCTTTGGTAACGATGATCTTTTTAAAAGAGTCATCAATCTTACGGAAGGGACGAATTTCTTGCGCGCGCTTTTCTTCATCGGGAATAGAAAACGCCGATTGAATATAAAAACGCTTGGAACCAAGATTGCAAACAAAATCGACCTCGAGCTGCTTTCTCGTCACCTTTCCGTCCTTGCTCTTCTCGGCAATCTGCACCACACCCACATCAACACTATATCCGCGCATACACAGCTCGTTATAGATAACGTTTTCCATCGTGTGCGTCTGCTCAAACTGACGGAAATTGATACGCGCATTGCGAAGTCCAAGGTCTGAAAAATAATATTTCTTAGGAGTTTCTATATAGCTTCTTCCCTTAATATCGTATCGCTCAGCAGAGTCAATCAAAAAGGAAT
>SVSY01000075.1 GCA_015064065.1 Oscillospiraceae bacterium | reverse complement strand
ATTCTTCGGTATGATGACCAACTTCTCCGAGAATATCCTCGGTATCTACTACCGCCGCAAGAACAAGGACGGCGAGTGGTCGGGCGGTCCTATGTACTATCTTCGTGACGGACTCGGAAAGCGTTACGGCAAAAAGTGGCTCAAGCCCGTAGCAAACGTGCTTGCAGTTCTCTTCTCCTGCTTCGCTATCCTCGCCTCCTTCGGTATCGGTAACATGGCTCAGATCAACAAGATCGTGCTCAATATGGACGCCGCATTCTTCAGCGGTATAACGCTCGGAACTATCCCCGGAACGAGCATCGATATCATTCACCTTATCATAGGTATCTGTCTTCTTATCATCGCCGCTCTTATCATTATCGGCGGTCTTAAGAGAATTGCAAAGTTTGCAGAGATCGTAGTTCCCTTTATGGCTGTCATATACGTCATAGGCTCACTCATTATCCTCTGCCTTAACATCACAAATATCGGACCGATGTTCGCATCCATCTTCAAGTACGCATTTAAACCTACCGCTGTGCTCGGCGGCGGTCTCGGAGTTCTTATCTCCAAAACAATGACTCAGGGCTTCAAGCGCGGAGTCTTCTCAAACGAGGCAGGTCTCGGTTCTTCGGTAATGGTACACTCCTCCTCTAACGTTAAAGAACCCGTAAAGCAGGGTATGTGGGGCATCTTCGAGGTATTCTTTGATACCTTTGTTGTCTGCACCATGACCGCAATAGTCGTTCTCTCCACCGGCTTTATCGATCTTACAACAGGTGCTCCCATGGCAGGAGCTAACGGTGACACGCTCGTTTCCGAAGCATTCGGCAAGTTCTTCGGTGCACCCGGCACGTGGTTCGTAGCGATCGCTATGCTCTTCTTCGCATTCACCACCGTTCTCGGTTGGTCGCAGTACGGCTCCAAGGCTGTAGAGTATCTCTTCGGCACTAAGGGCGTTAAGGTCTACAAAGTCATCTTCGTAGTTATGATCATTTCGGGTGCAGTTATGGAAGGCGGTCTCGCTTGGGATCTTTCCGACACCTTCAACGGACTTATGATGATCCCCAACCTCATAGGCGTCGTTGCACTATTCCCTCTCGTTCTTAAGATAACCAACAACTACATCGACCGTAAGATAAAGAAAAAGGACGTAAAGCCTGTTCTCTCTTACGATCCCGAGATCGAAGAGCAGACTGCAAAGGAAATCGAGCAGGATTAAAATATTTAAAAAAGAGCACTTCTCTGTGCTCTTTTTTTTACCCTCTTTACATTTAAACGAATATATGCTATACTTTATATAATAACAAACAAAAATGGGAGGTTTTATGAAAAAAGAAATACTGAGATATGATAATCTGAGTGACGACATTACGTATCTTTACAGCACTCACTTCAACAGACTTCACTTTCTCTTCTCTGCAATTATAGTCTTGCCTTTCCTTCTTATATCGCTTATTATGATGATGATCGAAGGCTTGGCAGGTCTTATATTCCTTCTCGTCGTTTTGATATTGAACGCTCTTCCCTATCTGATAACATATATCAAAACGGAGCGTATAAAGGCAATCATAAAAAAGAATGGATTTTCTATTGTCAACGGCAAGCTTTTGTCGATAAATTCACACGATGCCGCCGACTCACCTCACAGACAATTCAGTAGCTTCTGGCTTGAGATCATATTTTCTGTCGGCGATTGGGAGATCGGCGGAAGAAAAAATTTCTCCTACAGATTCAACACGGGCGACAGACATCTCTACCGTTGGAGCAAGAATCTCGCTATGACCTTCGATGGACTTTGCAACACATCATGCTCTGGCGACGAATTTTACGTCGTTGTCGATAACGTAACGAAAAACATACTTTACGCATATAACAAAAAGCTTTTCACACTTGAAAGCGAACTGAAAGGATAGGTATTTATTATGAAAAAATACGACGTAGCCGTCATAGGCGGCGGTTTTGCGGGCGTAGCGGCGGCTATCGCGGCGGCACGCGGCGGTGCAAAAGTAATTATAATCGAAAAATCAAACGCACTTGGCGGTGCAGCTACGAATTGCCTTGTAAATCCATTTATGCCCTACAAGACAAAGATAAACGGAGAGAACGTCGCGCTCTCGGCAGGCATATTCAAGGAGCTCCACGAAAAGCTTGAAAAGCGCGGCGCTATGAGGGGCGAGTCCTTCCTCGAAGAAGAATTAAAATACGTTATGAGCGAGACTGTTGCACAGGCAGGCATCGCTATACTTTACCACGCATACATATTCAAAGCAAACAAGAATGGCGATCGCATCTCGTCCGTATCGGTAGCAACAAAGCGGGGTGAAATGGAAATAGAAGCAGACTATTTTATAGACGCGACAGGCGATGCACAGCTTGCGTTCCTCTCGGGCTGTCCCACTATACTCGGTCGCGAACCCGACAATCTCTGTCAGCCTATGACCCTTTGCTTCAGAGTTGGAAACGCTGACGTTGAGAAGTTCTACGCAAGCAAGCCAAAGCTCGCTGAGGCGCATAAAAAAGCACTTGAGGCAGGCGAGCTTATCAATCCGCGTGAGAACGTGCTCGTATTCAAGACTCCGATACACAACGTGCTCCATTTCAACACGACGCGCGTTGTCAAGAAAGATCCCACCAACCCTGAGGACGTTACAGAAGCTGAATTGCTTGCTCACCGTCAGGTATACGAGATCTACGACTTTATGAAAAAGCACGCAGACGGACTTGAAGGCAGCTTTTTGATGATGACCGCTGCCGAAATAGGTGTGCGCGAGAGCCGAATGATAGTCGGCGAATACGTGCTGACCGAGGCTGATTGCCGCGCGTTCACCAAGTTTGAGGACGGCATCGCCGCCTGCAACTACGACATAGACATCCACAACCCCGAGGGAAGCGGCACGAGCCACTACTATTTCCCCGAGGGTGAATTCTACACAATTCCCTATCGCAGTCTTATTCCAAAGGGTGTTTCAAATATGCTCGTTGCGGGACGTTGCATCTCCTCCGACCACGGAGCGCAAGCATCATACAGAATAATGCCTACCGTCTGCTGCATCGGTGAAGCGGCAGGAAGCGCGATAGCTATGGCATTCAAAAACGGTACGGACGTCAGAGCCGTCAACACGAACGAGCTCCGCGAAACACTTAAAGCAAACGGCGCGTTTATCGATTAAACAATGACCACGTTAAATAAAAACGAGGAATTGTGAAAATTCCTCGTTTTCTATTTATAACTCATAACATCTCATTTATAGAATTTCAATAACGCGAATTTGTATGCTCCAAGCTCTGATGAGAAAACAGCTTTGTTCTCCCCAAGCTCCGCCTCACAGCCGATACATTCAACGCGCGAATACTTCTCGCGGAGCGTAATATCGGGTTCAAGCACGGGATCGGGTGAACAGTTGAAAAATGCCACCGAAAAAGAGTCGTTGTCTTCTCTGCACATAATATACAGCGACGGATTTTTTACACACTTTACGGGAAGCGCTTTTCGCGATATCCATTCGACTGCATTCATAAGCTCGGTCTGCTGCTCGTAGCATTTGTATATTCCCGAATTTTTGTGTACTGTGCCGTATTCAATAAGATATACGAAAAATCTCTGTCCATCTGAATTTTCGTATCTGTATGCGAATGGTTTTTGGACTCCGTTTATAACAGCGTTCAAAACGACCTCAACACCGCTTTTAAGCGTTGCATCCGAATATACGGTATCGGAATTCGTCATTGCGGCATGGTTTCCCGTCTTTTTTGATACAAGATAGGTCACGCCGCATCTTGACTCGCCAAGAAATTTGCAAATACCCGTATCGATACCCTTTTGTGCAAGTCTTTTTGCGCTGACCGAGTCAAGCACCGCTCCGCTTTTTATATCCGAAGGATCTATAAATTCCGCGTATTCCCCGAATACCGCCGCGCAATATCCTCCGTCGTTTGAATAGACCGTAGGTATTCCCGACGTGCCAAGAAGTATTCCCGCCGTTGGATAGGGATGCTGATCAAGTCCCACATTTGCTGAAATCTCGGCATCTTTGAGTAAATTCGGCGCAATCAGTACTCTCACACCGATATTTGCAGGGCCGCCGAAGCTATACGCTATTTCTTTTGCCATCGGCAGATCTCGTTTGTGGTGCTTTAAGTATCCGTTCTCAAAATCGGCATTGGCAGAATAATCCACCATATACTTAAGGATACCGTCGTATTCTCCGTCAAGTCTTAACGCCATATCGAAGATTTCAAGATACGACGACGGTGCATTATATCTCGGACGCGGATAAACATCACCCTCTGCCATTGTCTCAATGCTGTCGTCAGTAACAAATGACGCAAACATTCTCGATATCTCAATCACACCGATAAGCGAATCGTTGCTCAATGAAGCCCAATACGGAGCACCGTGCAAACGAAGCAGCTTTTTGCCCTTACCCGCGAAAATATCGGTTATTTTCATAAGGTCTACGTTATCAAGGCTTCGATGGCAATAGACCGAACACAATGCTAAGGGTATGCTCTCGTCGACCTCATCAACGGCACGTCTGAAAGCTCTTGCGGCATCGTAAAGCGACTCCGCCTGAACATTAAGCCACGCGTCACGGTATTTATTTTTCTTTCCGACAAGAGAAGCTTTTATCATCTCGCGTGTTAGGTTTTCACCGCACTCGCATCTGATAAGCTCAAGATGGCGCTCACAGGCACAGCAAGGAACGCGTCCGTGCTGTGAAAGTCTGAAATCGTCGTCAAGCATTATAATTTCGGGCTTACACTCTGCAATTTCCTTGAGTATCTTAGATTGCGCTTTGATAAAATTGGGGTCAAGCGGGCAAAAAGTTCCGTTAATTTCGTTTCCGTCAAGATTGACGAGAGGCGTAAATGTTTCTTTCTCGGCGTTTTCGGGAGAATTCAAAAGCGCAACGCCGTGCCCTATCGTTTCGGCTACCCAAACGCAGCTCTCAAATCCGTTTTTCTTGAAATATTCAATGTTTTCCTTGAGCTGTATAAGATCTTCATTCTGCATATAGCAGAGAAAAACTCTGTTACATTCGGATTCCTTTAGTATTCTTAAATAATCTTCTCGTGTTTGCTCGGTCACGAGACGATTCATCATAGGAACAGATATTTTATACATTCTACACCCTCTTGATAAATTCTCCTATTTTTACGTCATCTCGACGTGTGAGAGCTTTCCGTCAACGATATCAAGTCTGTCGATGCAGAGCTTGCGGTGGTTAGGATCAAGATCGCCTATGGTTCGGCGGTGATATGCAACGTACCACTGCCCCTTAAAGCAGAACGCGCTGTTGTGTCCGGGTCCGTCGGCAAGCTCGCTGGCGCGGAGCACGTCTCCGTAATACTCAAACTTCGAGCAAGGATCGGCGGAAACTCCCGCCTTTACACAGTACGTGCCGTCGGTCCAATGTCCCGAGGAATACATAAGGTGATATTTGCCGTCTATCTTCATAACGTAGGGCGCTTCAACGTAAGCGTCGGGCGTGAGCTCTCGCGCAATGCCATCGTATGCAGGCTCAGGCATAGGAAGAAAGTCGTCCATCGTCTCGTTCATACGGCAGACCATCATATGTCCCCACCCGCCGTAGTAAAGATAAACTGCGCCGTCATCGTCCTTGAAAAGATGCGCGTCTATCGGCTGTGCGCGGTTGTATATCTTGTTGAGAAGAGGTCTTCCGTCACTGAATACGTTTACGAAAGGTCCGTGAGGGTCGTCGCAAACGCCTATGTAAAGTCCGCCGATCTCGTCCTCGGAGTGAATGTCGTTAGCGGCAAAAATAAGATAATATTTGCCGTTCTTATCGATTATCGTGGGCGCCCAGATAGCGCGGTGCGCTCCCTTGTAGGTACTCATATCGAGGATATTGCGGAACACTTCAAAGCTCTTAAGATCCTTGGTCGTGACAAGATCGAGATTGAGCTGATCGTCAAAGGGCAATGAGTTGGTAACGTACATATAAACCGTATCGCCGTACACACGCGATTCGGGATCGGCATACCAATAGTCAACTATAGGATTTTTCATAATAACCTCCATTTTACATCTGTGATATCTTCTTTATACGCTCGTAGCAGGTCGAAAGGAACTCTTCGGGCGACATACGCCTGTATTCGTCGGTATTCTGGAACACCTCGAGCATCAACGAGCCGCTATAGCCGTATTCGTCGAGCTTACGCATCATCTTTTCATAGTTGTAAGTGCCGTCAAAGGGCAAAAGATGCTCGTCTCCGTCGCTGACCTTGTCTTCAAGAGCGCGGCCGTGGTTGTCGTGGATATGAGTGCAGCAAACGCGGGTCGTGAAAACGTCGAGCATAGAAACGGTCTTCGTATAACAGTGCTCGTGACCGCAGTCAAAGCAAAATCTTACGTTGTCAAGCTTCTCGTAGCGGTCGACAAGGCAGGCAAGATTGCCAAGCAGGCGAAGATTTTCAAACGCGAGAACTACTCCCCGCTCTCTTGCGTAAAGCACGAGCTCGTCATAGCGCGAAAGTCCGAAATCGTTCACGGGAGGGGGATTCCAACCGCTCGATACGTGCGTTATGACCGATGGAATACCGTTCTCGGACGCCGCGTCGATAGCCTCTTTCATGTAGTCAAATACCTCGATGTATCCGAGTCCCGAGGTCCACATCGCGTTTATATTGCGAAATGGCGCGTGAATAAACTCGTATTCAAGTCCGAGCTCGTCGGCACGCTGCTTTATCTCGCGCACGTCCTCTCTTTTATAGCTGCCCGTAAAAAAGCTCTCAAAGCCCGCAGCCTTTATCTTCTCAAGCGCATCTACCTCGCGAATACCCAAAAGGCAGTTCGCATTTATTCCTAATTTTCTTTCCATATTTTTCTCCCAAGTATAAATAAAATATTACGATATGATTATATCATATCCGTGAGAGATTTGCAAGACGCAGGTCAAAATAATCTAAATGTTTGCAAGATTAAATATCCTTTTTTTCTTTGCCTTGGCATATTTATATGTAGTATAAGCTCCGCCATACGTATTAAAAACGTAGGCTATAACGATATCCGAATTTTCCACCATATATCTGTTTCGGTAAAGAATTGCAAAGCGCGGCAGCTTATCTTCTATAGGCGGATAAATAATAGAATCGTATCTCATATTTTGATAGCTCAAATGATTTTTTTGATATTCTTCGGAAAGATACGGTGTTACAAAAACAAGCGATACCTTAGGGTGACTATTCTTATACTCTTTACAGCATAGGTATGCAAATTCATCAAATGAGCCGTATCCGCCTAAAAGTATATCTGCCTCTGCTTCCCCGATCTCTTTTTCTAAAATCTCCAATATTTTTACTTTATCCTTCTCGGTTGCAATAAAGCTACTGTGCCCACAAAATGTAACTTTCATTTCGCCCTCCTTTTATGTAGGTATAACTACATAATATCATATTATCACAAAAAAATCAACAATATGTAGGTATAACTTCTTATATTTTTTGCAAATTATTGCTAAAATATATACGTGGTAAAACTGCAGGTTAACTTTTTGTGGGAGGGTATTGATTTGACTGTAAACGATGCTGTTGCAAAGCGCGTTTCCAAGCTACTTATTCAAAAAGGTATGTCACAATACCGCTTGGAACAAGAATCCGGAATACAACACGGAAGTATGCAATGTATTATGAACGGAAGAAATAAAACTGTTACCCTAAGTACCGTTATTATGCTTGCAAAAGGATTTAATATGTCATTGATAGAGTTTCTTAACGACGAAATATTCGATTCAACCGATTTAGAAATAGAAAAGTAACGCCGCCTTATGCAAAGCGGTGTTATTTTTTTGAAATTTCTTCAAATCCCTCTTGACAAACAATACTATGTATGGTATAGTATTATGCGAAAGGAGGTATGTTATGGACATTCAGATGAAACGCGGTCTGCTTGACGTTTGCGTACTCGCGGCGATCAAGGACGAAGACTCGTACGGATATCAGATCATAAGGGATATGAAGCCGTACGTTGAGATATCGGAATCGACCCTCTACCCCATATTGCGCCGTCTTGAAGCGGCAGAGCTGCTCAGCGTACGCACAGCGGAGCACAACGGCAGGCTTCGAAAATACTATCACATCACGCCCGCAGGGCTTGAACGTATCGAGACGTTCAGAGAGGAATGGCGCGAGATAATGTCGATATACAAATTTGTCACGAAGGAGGACTTTGTCAATGACAAAGAATGAATTTCTTTTCGAGCTCGGTCAGCGGCTGTCGGGCTTACCTAAGGAAGATATAGTCGCATCGCTCGACTACTACTCAGAGCTTATAGACGATCACATTGAGAATGGAATGAGTGAAGAAGAGGCCGTCGGCTCGCTCGGAACTCTTGACGAGATAGTTTCGCAGATAATCGGCGACACTCCGCTCCCCAAGCTCGTCAAGGAAAAGATCAAGCCAAAGAGAGCGCTTCGCGTATGGGAGATAGTGCTCCTCATTCTCGGCTCTCCCATCTGGTTGAGCCTGCTTATAGCACTTTTCGTGGTGCTCATAGCAATAGCCGTCACTATATTCTCGGTCATCATATCTTTTTTCGCGGTGGATTTTGCATTTGCCGCGGCGGGAGTAGGACTTTTGGCGCTCTCCCCCGTTCTGTTCGTTTACGGCAAGACTGCGACAGCACTTGCCTATCTCGGTTTTTCTCTGATACTTTTGGGCAGTGCTCCCCTTCTCTTCATACCGCTCAAAAAGCTTGCAGGGCTGGTACTTATTCTCTGCAAAAAGACTTTACTTTTAATAAAACGATGCTTTGTCGGAAAGGAGGCAGCTAAATGAAAACTTCAATGATAGTTCTTATAATCGTCGAGTGTTCCTGCATAGTAGCGGGATTGGTCCTTCTTTGCGTCAGCTTTTTTATGAGCAACGGCGATCTTTCGATCTTCACGGCGGCAAGCTATGTCGACAACGAATATATCTTTGAGGAGGATTTTGACACCATCGAGATCACCGACGACATGGCAAAAATAGAGCTTCTTCCCGCAGAAGACGGCAAGTGCAGGATAGTTCTCTTCGAGCGTGAGAGAATGACGCACACCGCAAGTATCTCGGACGGAAAGCTCTCTATTAAGATCAAGGACGAGAGAAAGGTCTTCGATTATATCGGGATCTTCAACTTAAAGACCCCCAGCGTCAAGGTCTATCTTCCAAAGAGCGAATACTCTTCTCTTTCGGTCTCCACACACACCGGCAGGATCACTCTTCCCGACTCACTTAGCTTCGGCAGTGCAACTCTCAGCGTGACTACGGGTTCGATCTCGGTGCGCTCGAATATCAGCGGAGCTCTTAGCATAAGTGCGACCACAGGGGACGTTCATATAGAAAGCGTATCTCTTTCATCGCTCAACGTCTCCACGAGCACGGGAGATCTGCGCTTAAAGTCTGTTGACGCAGCGCAGGACTTAAATATTTCCACAACGACGGGTGACGTTGATATGAGCAACGTGAACTGCAAGAATCTTTCCGTTAAGGTCTCTACGGGTGAGATCTCTATGCGCTCCGTGATCGCGAGCGAGCACATAAAGACTGACTGCACGACGGGCGACGTTGAGCTTGAGCGTTGCGATGCCGCGACACTTAAAATGACGACGACAACGGGTGACGTTGAGGGTACGCTTCTGAGCGACAAGATATTTTATGCAAATAGCGACACGGGAAAGGTCAGAGTTCCGAGCTCGGATAAGGGCGGAAAATGCGAGGTCAAGTGCGATACGGGAGATATAATTCTTAAGATAGTTGAATAGGTTTAGGATTAAAAAAGCACCGAGTCGTTAGATCGTCACTCTAAAGGACAGGTTTGAAAAACAGGGCATATCTCGAAAGAGATATGCCTTATTTCGTATTTGTAGACACAAATGCAAATGTAGTGAAGTTTTCGCTTACGCGAAAGTGAACTTGCCCGCAACGGCAAACTTAGTTGAAAAAAGCACTTGCTTTTGCAAGTGCTTTTTTCTGAGTTACCCCAACAGAATCGAACCCTTATGATCCGGAGGTCAAAGCGACTGCTCTTCAATCATGGACGGTAATAACACATTTTAACAAATATACTTTCAAATATCATATGTCCAAAAGGCGTTTTCCCCCTCACACATAGCGGGCAGTGTAATATAATTAACACCGCTGTACTCAGAATGACAGCCCGGATGATAATGTCCTTGAAAAACAGTTTTTACAATACCACTTTCATTGATGATAGCAAAAACCTTATCCGCATTGAATATTCTATGGTCGGCTCTGATGGCAGGATCAATGTTTTGATGAACAAAAATATAGGTGTCTTCAGCCGAACTTGCGAGCTTCTTGTGTATACCTTCATCATTAGGCAAAAAGCTATCCGTCCAATCAGTGTCCCCGGGGGCATAATGCGATCCGTTTTTAAAATAGCAGGCATCCCAAAAAAGCAATCTGCGCCCATTAAGATGTAGCTCATCTATCGAAGGTATTCCAAGGATCTCATAAAAACGCTTTCTGTCTAACACGAAAGCATCGTGATTTCCCATCAAACAAACGGTTGGAATATTACTTTTTCTAATTATGGTCGCTATGTCGATTAAATTTTGGACTTCTTTTTCCGTCGTTGTCTCAGTATCTGTAAGGTCGCCAAGACAAACAACCAATTCACAACATTCTTTTTTGAAAAACTCATACGCTTCCTTGATTTTACGCAAGGACTGACTGTTATATCTGCGCCCGCAGGTAATCTCCTGCGAAGAATAATGTGCGTCCGTATAAACTCCTATTTTCATACAAAACGTAGCTTCCTTTCAAAAACGATTAACGATCTATGCCTTATTCTCTAATTTAATCTCTTATTTTCCCTTGTTGGTCAATACATACAACCTTATTTTCTTCATTATAGCACAAATCCACTATGTTTTCAATACGTTGTCACATCATATCACAAAAATGTTATTCTTTCAATATTTTTTTATAAAGTCAAGGCGCAATGGTGAAGAATGTTTGTTTTTACCCCTAAAAACACGAAAAGCCCCCGAAATCAAGGTTTTTTCCACTCATATTTTAATGAAGCATCGCTACGCGATATGAAGCACTCGCTACGCTCGCATGAAGCGAAGCGCACTTGAAGTTCTCTGTGTGCCGAAGGCACGCTTCATAGGGCGAAGCCCTGCATCATTTTTCATGCACCGCAGGTGCGCTTCATTGAAAAAAGCACTTGCGTAAGCAAGTGCTTTTTTCTGGCTCCCCCTGCTGGGCTCGAACCAGCGACTCCTTGCTGTAGTTAGTGTTACAACTTCAGCAAAAACTCTCTTTACGTTCAGCCCTATGTGTTCGGGGGGAACACATAT
>SVSY01000074.1 GCA_015064065.1 Oscillospiraceae bacterium | reverse complement strand
TGTAAACAGAGCAGTTATATTCTATTCGCCTCCAAAACTCGCGTAGCGAATACCACTCGGCTGGAGCCGAATATCACTGCGAAGCAATAGAACTCGCCGTAGGCGAATAGAGTTGGCGTTGTGTCCTCAGGAACACAACGCCATAGCGTCAAGGCTTTTGAGATCAGTGCTTATATTACTTCTTGGTAAGTGCCGCGATAAGACCGATAACTCCGTCAACGATAAATACGATACCGCAGACGAGAAGCATAATATCAAGACCGTTACCGAAAGCAAGTGCGATACCGACGAGGACGGTGAGGATAGCGAAGGTGATGCCGATGACCGACTTCTTCTTTCTCTTGAACTCCTCGATAAGAGAAACGACTCCCTTTACCGCGATAAGTATACCGAGAACGATAAGAACGATGTCTTTAACGATATTTCCGAGCACGAGGATCGCAATACCGATAACAAGGCTGACAGCGCCGCCTGCCCATTCCTTCTTGATGACCTCAAGAATACCCGAAATAATGAATACGATACCCGCAATAGTCATTGCCCAGTTGATAGTCTCGGTCTTGAAAACTACGAGAAGGATACCGAGCGCGAGGTAGAGAATAGCGGAAAAAATGCCTGAATAAGATTTCTTTGCCATTGTTTTTAGCTCCTTTCAAAAAATTTGTAAATAAAGTATAACATCTGACACACAAAATGTCAATATTTCGACATAAATTTGTTTATTTTTTGTTCTTTCGCTTGACATTCGCGGTCATTTGGAGTATAATAGAAGCATAAAGTTTCGCTTTAGCGAACAAAAAATAAATAATAGGTTCGCTAAAGCGAAGTGAATGCGTCGCAAAAGTTCGCTAAAGCGAAATGGTTGGAGCGATAATGGATTATATCACAGCAAAAGAAGCGGCGGAAAAGTGGGGAGTGACCCCGCGCCGTGTGCAGATACTCTGCAACGAAGGAAAAATAAAAGGGGCATATCGCTTTGGGCGTTCGTGGATGATACCGTCGCGCGCCGTGCTTCCGAGCTCGGCAAAGGGAAAAGTGCCGCATATGCCTATGCCGCGAAAGAGTCCTTTTTTGGATATGACCGATCTTTATAATTCGGCGGGACAGGCGGAGGAGTGCATCGAGATGCTCGTAAACAATCCCGAGGCGCACGCGCTTATCGAGGCGCAGATAGCCTATCGGCGAGGAGAGATCGACCACGTTTACGATAAAGCACGTTATTTTCTGTCGTCACATTCGGGCTTTTACGCGATACTCGGCGGCGGAATGCTGCTCGCGCTCTGCGCTATCTGGCGAGGAGATGCAAACCTTTGGAACGAAGCGAAAAAGCATATCTGCGAAGCACCCTGCGAGAGTCAGCACGAGCGCGAGATAATCTCGCTGACGCTTGCGATAATAGACAGCTCGATATATGACAACAAGGACTATCCCGAGTGGTTCACGGTGGGCAATTTTGAGACGCTCCCTGCCGATTCGCACCCTGCGGCAAAGGTATTCTATATTAAATATCTGTATATGGAGGCGTTTGCCATAGCGTCGAAGCAGATACAGGTAGAAGGTGTCAGCGGTCTTGCGCTGATGAGAATGATACCTAATACCATAGAGCCGCTCATCACGCAGGCGGTGGTGGATAAGACGGTAATTCCCGAGATATATCTGCGAATGTCTTGCGCGGTCGCGTATCACAACACGGGACAGCGCGAGAAGGCGATAGCGCATATGGACAAGGCGATAGCGCTTGCGCTCAAGGATAGGCTTTACGGACTTCTGACCGAGTACGTGCGCCACTTCGACGGTCTGCTTGAAGAGAGGATATCGCTTATAAGCGAGTCGGCGGCGGAGGCGGTGAGCGAGCTGCACACGATATACAGACTCGGCTGGTCGCGGCTTTCGGGAAAGATAAAGAACGTTTACGTTGCGACCAACCTTACGCAAAAGGAGCACGAGGTCGCAAAGCTCTCGGCATTCGGATTCAGCGTCAAGGAGATAGCGGCTATGCTCTACGTTTCCGAGTCTACCATAAAGCAGACTATCGCACGAGTCATACACAAGGCGGGACTTCAGGATAAGAGCGAGTTCTCGTATATAATCTGATCGCGTAAGGGCAAAATAATTGTCCGCGTTTATACGAAAACAGACAAAAAAATATGTCCCGTAACTCTTTTTTTAGGTGTGTTCAAACCGAAAAAAATCTGCTATACTTTAAACGTACCCCAAGGGCGCGAAAAAGTATGGCAGATTTCTTTTTTGTGCCTTATCGCCCTACCGAAAGGAGATCTATTATGGACAACGCCATCAAGGAGGGCTCGGTGTACAAGGTCATGTCGATACGGGATAAGACCTTTGAGCTGCGCTACGGCTATTACGACGAAAGAGACCGCAGCGGAAAATACAACGAGCCTATACCGATATATCCGGACTTTACAAAATATCCCGAGTACACGGGCGACGGACTGCCGATCGTGACCGCGATGCAGGACGCCTGCGAATATTACGAGGGAAGAATAGACACGGACAGCTGCGGAGCTTGCGCGTATTTCAGAAAAGCGGAAGAGCTCTTCGGTATCTGTGAATGCGAAAAAAGAAGACAGCTCGTGCAGGGCTGACGGTACGGTTTGATTTTATATGCAATATAGATAACGGAGGTCATAAAGATGACGAAGATAAAAACTATGAAGATCATCATATGTATGGTAATGGTGTTCTCATTATCCTTCAACGGACTCGGATTTTTGTTTCCCACGGCACACGCTGCAGACGCAGACGGACACGCGGAGGGCTGTACCGACGGGTTCGGTGCGGAGGACGGCGTTTGCGATACCTGCGGCGCGTACGAGCCCGCTTCTATTATAAACGACGAGACGAGTGAGCACTACGGCTATTACGCGATCGGTAGCTACGGCAATCTTATGTGGTTCGCTCAACAGATCAACGGACTCAAGATCGACGAGCACAGGGCCGTGCTTACGGCGGACATATACATCTCAAAGGAGATGGAGTGGGAGCCGATAGCGCACTACGGCGACGGCAAAAAGCTTTCGGTATTCGACGGCGACGGTCATACGCTCAATATCGTTCGCGACTGCGACACGGGTGTATCCGACTCGGAGAGCCACGGACTTTTCGACAGATACAACTACGGTATCATCGAGGATCTTTTCCTTAGCGGTGAGCTCAACGTAAATTCTTACGGCAACGTCGGAGGACTCGTTGCTCAGGCTTACAGGACCACGATACGAAACGTGACGTCTACGGTAAAGGTCACCAACAATGATAAAGAGGGTGGCACCGCGGGCGGTCTTGTCGGCTACTTTGGCGGCAAGCACGAGGAAGATCTTTATTCGAAGATCGAGAACTGTGCAGTATACGCTGACGTTACGGGCTACACTGCAGGCGGTATAGTAGGACGGGGCTGGAACGGCGATCAGTACTACGATATGACCAACGTCGTATACAAGGGCAACGTCACCGCTCACGAGGGCGGCGCAGGCGGCGCGATCGTCGGATATCAGAGCACCGACGGCGGCACGAGCAGCTTTACCAACGTGTATTGGCTTGAAGAAGACGACATTGACGTCTTCGGCATGAAGGATACCGACGCTCAGGTATACGACAACGCAAGTGCCGTCACGAACGAACAGCTCCTCTCAGGCGAGATCGCCTATAAGCTGAGTCAGAGCGCGTCGGGCGACGTCTGGGGTCAGAAGATAGGTGTTGACGAGTACCCCGTGCTTAACGGCGCAAAGGTCTATTACGGAGCTGCAAGCTGTAAAGCGGATGCAGAATGGATATATAATAATACAAACGAGGGAGAAGCATTTCATTCTCCCGATGAGAACGGACTCTGCACGGTCTGCGAGAAGCAATTCGGCGCAAGTGTAGACGGGGTCTGCTATGAGACTCTTGCAGAGGCTCTTGAGGCTCTCTCTGCACTCGACGAGATCGCAGAGGGTACGCTCGTGACGGTATACGAGGACCAGAACGACTATGTAGTGATCCCCGCGGGCGTTGTCTTTGACGGCAACGGCAGGACCTTCTTTGGCGGTGCGGAGAACTACGGTACTATAACAGGCGGAACATACAAGACTTCACTTTACAACTACGGCGTTATTGAAAAGGCCGCTCTTGACGGCTGGTACAGCGGAGCGGAAGGCTCTTTGATAAGACCTGCTAAGGTCGGAGACGTTACCTTTGGTGAAAATTACGTGCTCTTTGGTAACGACGGAGAGCTTGACTGCGGCGAGCATATCGGTGGTGAGGCTACCTGCGACACACTCGCGGTATGCGACTTCTGCCATAGGGAATACGGCGAGTTCCTTGAACACGACGTCGATGAGAACGGAAAATGTAAAGATTGCGATTACTGCTATGCGGCGGTAGTGGACGGCGAATTTTACGATACTCTCGAGGGCGCGATGGAGGCTGTGATAGCGATACTTGATAATTTCACAGTTCCCGAGGAAGAGATGCCCAGCGAGGCGGCTATTGCGCTCGGTCTGGCAGAGATTCCAAGACCCGAAGCTCAAAAGAGAACTGTAAAGCTTTTGAAGGACGCAAGGCTTGCTTTCGAGATCCCCGAGGGTGTGATATTCGACGGAAACGGGTATGAGGTGAATTCCGCAGACGGAATAATAGAGAATTACGGTGAGATCGTCGGCGGCAGATACACGGGAGTGCTCTACAACTACGGTAGGATCACTAAAGCAACTCTTGACGGTTGGTTCGTCAACGGCGATGACGCAGAGCTTATAAACCAAGAGGCAGGCGCAATAAGCTTCGGTGAGAGCTTTGCACTGTTCGGCAACTCAGGAAAAATAAAGTGCGAAGCGCACTTCGGCGGCAAGGCTGACTGCAAGTCTCTTGCGGTATGTGAGTTCTGCGGCGAAGAGTACGGCGAGTACGGCGTACACTCTACCGATGCCGAGGGCGATCGCGCGGCAAGCTGCGAAGAGTTGGCTTATTGCTCGGTATGCGAAAAGGAATACGGAGACTACGAGGAGCACGACTTTAACGAGGCTACCTGCGAGGATCCCGAGATCTGTATGGTTTGCGACGAGATAGAGGGTCAGGCTCTCGAGCACGACTTTGCAAGTGCCGACTGCACGACTCCCAAGACCTGTAAGATATGCGGCGAGACCGAGGGCGAGGCTCTTGGACACGACTACGGCGATTGGACGGTCACCAAGGAAGCAAAGGTAGGAGAAGCAGGCGAGAAGGAAAGCACCTGCTCACGCTGCAACGACAAGAAGACCGAAGCTATCCCCGCTCTTGAACCGACTCCCGTTGCTCAGAACGACGGCGAAGAAAAAGAAGATGAAGAGCCTACGGAAAAGCCCACGGAGAAGCCTACGGAGAAGCCTACGGACGCTCCCAAGGCTACCGAGAAGGCAACAGAGCCCGCAGAAGAGAAGAAGGGCTGCGGCGGCACTGTAGCTACCACGGCTATGGTGATCGGCACTGCTCTCGCTCTTGGCGCGGCAGTTGTCTATAAGAAAAAAGACGACGAGTAAAACCTCCTCCAAATAAAAATGCCGCTTCCTGTACGGCGGGAAGCGGCGACCCAAAGAACCTTAATATTTCAAAGGGATCGTTTCTTTGCCTCCTTTCAACGATCCCTTTTCTCGCAGAATGGAGTTATTTATGAAGAAAAGATATATGAACAGATTAAAAAAAGCAGCGGCACTCGCTCTTTGCGCGATCCTCTGCATAAGCACGTTTGCTCTCGGAGCATCGGCGGCATCGGCAGCATACGGCGACGGTTGGAGCTATGACGGCTCAACGCGGCTTCTGAGAGTGCACCGTTCGGGCACGGTAACGATAAGCGACACCGACAAATATACCTCCGGAAACCTTAATTTTTCCCCGCGTCAGCTTTCGCTCGATGAGGGAGTTACGGTCAGCGGAAAAGGGATCATCATTCGCGGCAACGAAATGCTCGTTGCTCCGAGCCTTAGTGTAAACGAGAGCTTTGATCTTAGCCAATGGAATAGTCTTAGCAGCGGTTTTAGAGATATTACCGTCAATAAGAGCGGAAAGATAGTCGGCGGAGCTTATGAGAGCGGAATGCTGGCGGCTATGGATATGACGGTCTACGGCGCGATAGAGGGCGGAAGCTTCAAGGCTCAGAGAGTAACGCTTGAAAGCGGTGCTTCGGTCAGCGGCGGAAGCTTTGAATCCTGTACCGTTGTAGTATTTCCCAATGTGACACTCGCAGGCGCAAGCTTTAAGGGTTGCACGGTCTACGTGCCCGACGGCGAGAGTGCTGAAAACGAGCTTTTTGCAAATTCTACGGTCAAGGTCGGCATCGTCAGCGAGGTCAGCGCGAGCGGAACACTCAAGCACGGCGAGACGCTTACGGCAGAGGTCACTACCACGGTAGACGGCATAGAGGGGCTTGAATACAGATGGTACTACGACAAGGTCACGCTCAGCACAGAGCCGACCTGCCTGCTTGACGTTGAGAGTGCGGGGAAGCATATCTATCTCGAGGTCAAAAACGGCTTGCAGACCTTCCGTGCGTATATCGGCAGAGTGACCGAGATCGACGATATTACGGCGAGCGTTGATTTCAAAAACGATAGCTTGATATTTGACGTTACCGACAGTAAGGTCGAGTTGGGGCTTCTTTCAAGAGTCTATTATTACGTCGGCGAGCTCGATCCCGCGACTGTTTCGAGCGTGTCGCTGACCGCTGAGGGAGCTGAGGGGCCGCTCTACAACTCGAACCCTTTCGGCGAGAACAATCTTGCGGGCAAAACTGTCAGCTTCTTTATTGGCGATCCGAGCTTGAGTATGGATCTGACCGATCCGCCTACCGTGAAGTCAAAGATATATACGATAGACGTTCCCGCGCGTCCCGAGTATGACGGAAGTGCGCCCGAGAGCTTTGAGATATCCAAAAACGGCAATATTATCTACGTAGAGCCCGAGTCTATCGGTGATTACGAATATATGGCGCAGTGGGAGAGCGTACTCGGCGGATACACTTTGGCGGGTACTTCGGAGAGCGTGCGTTTGCAGATAGAAGAGAACCAAAACGCAGAGAAGCTTCGTATCTCGGTGCGTAACAAGTCGACCGCAAGCACGCTTGCAAGCGAGTGGCAGGAGATCGCAACGCTTGATTTTGATGAGATAGAGGAGCACGCTTGCGAGTCCTCTGTGCTTGGCGTGTGCGGTCTGTGCGGTGAGCCCGTGCCCGTGCTTGAAGAAGAAAACAAGGACGAGAATAGCGGCAACGAGAACTCCGGTGAGAATAGCGGTATCGGCGGTGAGGAAAACGTAGAAAATGAGGACGAAAAGAATGAGTCCAATGATCCCACCGAAAAACCTACCGAGAAACCGACAGAGAAGCCGACAGAAAAGGCTACGAATGCTCCCAAGGCTGCAGCGAGACCCACCGAGCCCGCAAAGAGCGGTTGCTCTTCTTCGATATCGGCAATGCCGGCGGCATTCGTGTTCGTTGTCGGCGCACTTATCGGAACGGCTATAATTCCCGTTATTAAGAGAAAGCGCGACTAAAAGCTTGCCACCTTTCTGAGCTTATGCGGTGGAAAGGTGGCAAAGAATTTATGCTTTGCGGCTATTATCTTTGAAACAATCTTCTACAAACCGGTAGGGGAGGGGCTTGCTCCTCCCGATGTCGCAAGTAAATCACATCTGCACGTACGGCTACGCACATTTGCAAAATAACACTAATCTCGTCATCCTGAGCGAGCGAGGCGAGTCGAACTTTTGGAAGGAGGAGCGGTAATATAGCGACTCCGCACAAAAGCGAAAATCGTCAAGACGATTTTCGGGATCTACTATGCGGTTTTATGTGACCCTTTTTGAATTAAAGTAACTTTTGAATTATAACGGCTTTACATAAAATTCCTTTATAGATCCCTCACTCGTCGGCAAGCTCCTCGTTCGCCCTTTTTCACCCTTACGGGACTGAAAAAGGGTTCGACTTCACACCGAATTGTCGTTTTCTTCCTCTTCCGCTTTTTATATCTCGGTGTTCCGCTCAGGATGACGGATAGAGGGTAGGTGCGGCTACGCACTTACAAACGACCACCCACAAATTGTAGGGGTCGGCGCCTCGACGACCCAAGGTAGCAATCAAATTACATCGGCACTTACGGTTGCCATATTCAAATATTTTATTGACAAATCTTCCGCGCGGTGATATAATAAACTCACACGAAAGAATAAACACGGTGCATCTGAACGCTATGCGTTCGTTGTCGGGCATACTGCGTGACGGTATCGCTCGGGGATAAGGAAATCACGGGGAAGATCCGTAGCAACAGCCATTGCCGTAACTCTGCTTGCTTTGCAAGCGGTCAAGTCGGAATGCTTATCGCACCGTGCCGCTAAAAGTCTCTTGGGCAATTTCGGGGAGACGGCGACAGGATACGTGCAGGGTATCCTTTTTCGTCGTTGCACCCGATATGAAGGGTGCTTTTATTTTATCCTTTTGTGAATATCATTCATTTATAAAAGGAGAATTTTTATGAAAAAATTTATCAAAATCGCGCTCGCGTCGCTCTGCCTTCTGGCACTTGCGCTCTCACTCGTTTCCTGCTTTAACACCGTTGACAAGGTCGGCGCGTGGGAAAATGCTATCTACCGCAAGGACAAGGAGCTTGGCGATGGCGCGAAGACTATTATGGTCGAGGTCAAGGCAGAGGACAGCTCTGTAACATTCACGATACATACCGACGCGAAGATGCTCGGCGACGCGCTTTCAGAGCACGATCTGCTCGAGGGTGAAGAGGGCGAGTTCGGACTTTACGTCAAGAAGGTCAACGGAATACTTGCTGATTACGACGTTGACAAGACCTATTGGGGTCTTTACAAGAACGGCGAATATCTGATGACGGGCGTTGATACGACCGAGATCAGCGACGGGGAGCACTACGAGCTTGTTAAGACGAAATAGAACCAAGTTTATGAGCTCCGAGCAGATATTCGAGATGTGCATTTTCGCGATGCTTGCCGCGCTGATGTTCGTCTCGAAGGTCATTATGGAAGTATTGCCAAACCTGCACTTACTTGGAATGCTTACGATGGTCTACACGCTCGTGTTTCGCTCAAAGGCGCTCATACCGATATATCTCTACGTTTTTCTCAACGGAATATTTGCAGGCTTTGCACCGTGGTGGATACCGTATCTCTACGTTTGGACTGTCCTTTGGGGCGTTACGATGCTCTTGCCTAAAAGAATGCCCAAAGTAGTCGCGTTTATAGTCTATCCCGTCGTCTGCTGTCTGCACGGTCTGCTTTTCGGTGTGCTGTACGCGCCCGCGCAGGCTTTGATGTTCGGATTTAACTTCACGCAGACACTTCTGTGGATAGCTCAGGGCTTCTGGTTCGACATTTTGCACGCGATAGGAAATTTTGCCGCAGGCTTTTTGATAGTGCCGTTTTCCAAACTCTTGCGAATGCTGAGAGCACGGGCGGTGAGATGAGGAAAGGAAAATTTGCAAAGTCAACTTTTTGCTACAATTCATAATAGAAATCTCTTGTTTATGGGAATTATGAATGGTAAAATAACAGTGAAAGGTAAATTTTTGTAAATTTTGCACAAAGGAGAAAATTTTATGAAGAAATTTTTATCAGCACTTATCTGCTTGCTTATGGTTCTTCAGCTTTGCGTTGGCTTGATGATACTGCCTGCGTCTGCAAGCGAAGAAAATAAGCTGTACGACGGTTCGGATATCTGGGTGACCGAGTACAAGATAGACGCAAACGGCGATTACGGTTACCGTAATACGCAGCCTGCTTCTACGGAGGACGGAGTTCTCAAGTTTGCCAAGGACAACGGAATTCGTCTCAATTGGCAGAACATTTCGGGATTTGAAGCCTTCGATGCAAACAACGTTTACACGTTCCGCTTTGACGTAAAGGTTACAGATTTCGGTGACGACACAACGCTTCCCGGCTCGGCCGCGTGGAACAGAGAGGTTTACTTTGCTCCCGGCGGATACTACAACCAGATCGAGTTCAGAAGCGGAAATTATACAAATCAGCTCGGTGTAAGAGCGGGTGATAACAGCTCCGAATATCCCAAGGGCGGATGGACTAACGATCTCGCGGCGTACAAGCTTGACACAGTATACAGCTGTACTGTAGAGTGGAAGCCCTCCGAGGGAAAGATGATCTCCACCGTTAAAGACGGCGATACTATCATAGCTCAGGGTGCGAGAACCAATGACAATTACAAGACGCTCAACAAGTACACGAAGTCATTCGTTTGGCGTTGCGAGGACGGAGCTATGGAGCTTGACAACTTCGTATTCAGCGACGGCGTTCACGTTTACGAGCAGGATTTCGAATTTGGAGCAGGCTCTGCCTGTGAGTACGACGCAGCATACACCTTCGGCTTTGACAGTGACGTGTACGCACTTCCGAGCGCCGTATTCAGCACCGAGATCCCGTTCCCCGGTAACGGAAGCAATCAGGGTAATAACTGTTGGGATAAGGCTACCTCTCCCGCACTTTTGGACGACGGCTCGATGCTCTTTGAGCAGTATGACGGATTGAACATTTACCCCGAGAACATCGACGGCATTTCTCTTGATGCTGATAAGACCTATACTATAAAGTTTGATGCAGAGATACTCGCAAAGGGCGACGGCACTGACGTGCGTCCTGCTGCAGGCTGGTCAAGAGAGTTTTATTTCGGCTTTGGCGGCTACTACAATCAGGTAGAATTCAAGAGCAGCGGTAACGGTATCAGAGCAGGTGATAAGGTCGCCGGCGTTTACGACAACGGCGGTTGGAACGGCGACAAGGAATACGCACTTGGCAAGTACAGCATAGAGGTCGTATGGTCTCCTTCCGACAAGACGGTTACCTCGACCGTAAAGCTTGGCGACGAAATAATAGCTCAGGGCCGCAGAAGCGGTGCTCAGTACGTTACTACCGACGCTCACGCAACACTCTGGACGTGGCGTTGCGAGGGCGGTTCGTTCAAGCTCTCTGACGTTTCTGTAAGCGACGGAGATAACACTTATGAAGTAGACTTTGCCGATAATTTTGTTGATCTCGAAGACGAGAACAAGGATAGACTCTGGTACAGTGAGGGCGGCTCTTACGGAACAAGAGGCACTAAAGTACCTTCCGTAGAGGACGGCGTTCTTAAGCTCGAGACAAATGAGAGCGCAGGATTTGTGTGGAAGAAGTATATTGGCGAAGCTAATTATTCTGCAAATGCATCCTACACCTTTGAGTTTGACGTAAAGGTCACCAACGAAGGAAACGGAAGCAACCTTTCGGGTAACGCTAACCATACGGGTATCTTGTACGTTGCTTTCGGCGGATACTACGATCAGGTCAGAATAAATAATGCGGGCGGAAAGGTATACGCAGGCGAGAAGGAAGTTGCTTACGAGTCTGCAAAGTACCTCAACAAGACTGTTCACGTTACGTTGACTCTGTGCGGAAAGAACGCTACTTCTATCATAACCGATGAAGACGGCAACGTCCTCAATTTCGGTACGAGACGTAACAAGGCGGACTATGCAAGCACTACCAGCAATTATATGAAATCCATCTTCCTTCGTTGCGAAGACGGAGCAGTTGAGATCGACAACTTCAAGTTTGTTGCACAGGATCTCGCAATAGATACGGTCCACGATCCCGAGCACAGCGTGCTTGTAAACGTAGCAGAGGTCAACTGCAAGGATAACGGCTACACGGGCGACAAGCTCTGCCCGCTTTGCGGCGAGATCGTCGAAGCAGGTGAGGTCATAGAGGCAAGCGGCGAGCACAACTACGGTGAATGGACCGAGGGCTACGGCGCGACCTGTACGACCGAGGGTCTTCGCGGACATTATTTCTGCGTAGGCTGTGAGAAGTACTTCAACGCAAAG
>SVSY01000073.1 GCA_015064065.1 Oscillospiraceae bacterium | reverse complement strand
GGCCTATCACAGCAAAATAAAGAACATTTTCCACTTGATGCCTATTCTTTTTTTCTTTTTTAAGCTATCATAGGCCGGACTGCTCATTACTGCCAATGCCCCCTTTTTAGTGTTGTTTTAGTTTTCAGCCTTCAAATCGGTATCCGACTCCGCGAAGTGTAACTATAAGATTTGCGTATCTGCCAAGGCTCTTTCTCAAAAGCTTTATATGAGTATCAAGCGTGCGCACGTCTCCGTAAAAGTCATATCCCCAAACGTCGCTTATAAATTTCTCTCTTGAAATAGCGATATTTCTGTTCTTGAGCATATAAAAGAAGAGATCATACTCTTTTGGAGACATCTCTATTCTTTCTCCGTCAATAAACACGAGTCTTGCAGTAACGTCCGCCTTAAGTCTTCCGTTGTCTATCGAAACGACGACGTTCTCCTTTTTAGGTTCATTGGAATAGCTCTTCGTAACTCTTTTCATTACTGCATCTATCCTGAGCATAAGTTCTTTCGGGGAAAAGGGTTTTACAACGTAGTCGTCTATTCCAAGCTCAAAACCGTTGATCTTATCGTATTCTTCTGCACGCGCGGAAAGCATTATTATCGGAGTCTGAGATACTTTTCTTATTTCTCTGCAAGCAGAAAATCCGTCAAGCTCAGGCATCATTATGTCCATTATGATTATATCAAACTCAGCGCTTCTGCAAAAATGAACAGCCTCCATTCCATCCGCGGCTTCTGTAACCGAATGTCCTTCGAATTCTGCATATTTTTTTACGATAGAGCGAATTCTCGCTTCATCGTCAACAACAAGTATTTTATACATATATTTTTCCGTGTCCTTAATAATGATTTAATTTACAGTTACAGTCAAGGTGATCTCCGTATTATTTCTTACGACCTTTACAGCCACAGTCTCGCCGCTCTCAAAGTCGTCAATACACGCATAGTAATCATTGAGAGTTTTTATTTCTACGTCATTTATCTGCGCTATGCGGTCATACTGCTTAAACGTATCTTCGCCAAACGTCTTTATAACGTAAACTCCGTAAACACGCTGAGCGTTGTAACCGTACTCAACGGTAACACCGAGTGAAGGAACCTGCATAACGCCCTTAAAATATTCAAAAGCAATATTCACGGGGATAGCAAAACCAAGTCCCTCAATACCCGTATCGGACGTCTTGGCATTGACTATACCTACAAGATTACCCATCATATCGAAAAGCGCTCCGCCCGAATTGCCGGGATTGATAGCTGCATTGTGCTGAAGAAGTGTCATAGAAACACCGTCGATAGTGACATTTCTGTCAAGTGCGCTTATTATACCATCGGTAACCGTGCCTCCGAGAGATCCAAGAGGATTGCCTATAGCTACAACGTCCTGACCTACTATAAGCGTAGAGCTGTCTCCGATAGGCGCAACTGTAAAGTTCTCGTCTGCCTTCTTTTCTATACGGATAACCGCAAGGTCAAGACTCTTGTTGCTGTCAAGAGCAACAGCCTCGTACTTCTCTTTGTTCGTGAGAGTAACTACGATATCCGTAGCGCCGTCGATAACGTGATGGTTGGTAATTATATAGCCCGCCTTATCGTTTTGCGTTATAAAAACACCGCTTCCCGCTCCGCTCGTTACGTACTGACCGAAAAATCTATCTGTCACAGTGCTCGACGTGCTTATCTCAACAACGCTGTTTCCGACCATCTGAACGACCTCGGGCAAATTTTGCGGAACATAGTCTGTATTAGGATTTTTAACTATGTTCATCTGCGGGTGGTTTTGTACCACGATCATCTCATTTTCGCCACTGAGATCAAGCTTGCCGGAAGAATTGCTTTTGGCAATACTCATAAGCTTTCCCATCGAGAAAGCACCGAATGCAAAAGCCGCGATCGAAACGATCGCTATAACAACTACAGCAATTACCGTCTTTGCCGCTTTTCTTTTTCTCTTTTTATTCAAATCGTTGTTCTCGGGATCAAAACCGTTGTTCAACGGATCGCTGACGGTAAAATTAGGAACGTAATACGGAGGCTTATAAAACGAGGAATACTCTGTATTTACTGTTTCATTGGGTCGAGCTTCTTCTGTATCTGCTTCGGCTTTTTGGCTATTATCTTCGCTTTTTTCGAAAGGATCTTTTTTTTGCGTGCCATTATCTTTGCCTTTTTCGTAAAGCTCTTCTTTAGTATCTTGGTAGCTTTCTTTGACGTCTTTATTATCTTGAACATTATATGTCTCCTCTTCAAAAAGGTCATTGTTTTCGTGATGCTGGGAATCTTTATTCTCTTCATGTCCCAAATCCTTATCCAACTCGCTCATAGTAATTCCTTTCAATAAATTTATCAAAGTTTATGTATAATAATTATACCTTTACTTTGTGAAGATTTTATGACGAATTTTCTAACAGTTACTGAATTTGACAGTTATTCACTAAAAACCAATGCAAAATATATCTTTTTCCTTGCATTTGTCTTGTTTTTAAATTAAATATCTGCTATAATATTATTGTACAGACTTATCCGAAAGGAATTTATTATGTCCCAAAAAAACAAAAAGCTTCAAAGGAAGCAAGCCGCTCAGGAAGCAGAAGAAAAGATACGTGAACTAACACGCGAAAACACTCTTCTACGCAAAGAGATATCAAGCTTGAAAACCGAGATACAACAGCAAAGAGCGTCAACGCGTCGAATAATCAAAAAAAGAGATACGGTAAAAGGCATTTTCTTACATCAGGCAAGACGAGAAAACACCTTTTCTCAGGAAGCTTTTTTCTCTTATTTCCGTCACGCGCTGAAAAACGCGTCGCTCTTTCGCGGATATTCGCAGATAATAAATACCGTCAGACATCTTACCTTTATAACTACTACTATACAGGTAGTTCTCTTCCTTCTCACCATCTTGAAATCGGGTGTTATTTTCCTTATATCTACGTCTGCCTTTATTGTCTCTCTGCCGTTTATGATCTTGCTATCGGGAATAGGCGCATTTCTTACGTTGCTGGGTAGTAAAAAGGCAACGCGCATCAATAAACCTATCCTTAAGGGCAAAAACGTTTGTGTATTTTTTCCGGCGAAAAGATCAATGCTACGCCAAGGTTCATATTTTTCCGGATTTGTCAGCTCCATGTCGAAAAGACCGAACACGGTCTGCGTAGTAGTAACTCAAGGCTTTTTCTTTTCACGAGGAATAACGGGAAAGAGAAAATATTTCTTCACTTCAAGGGTAGATGCAGACAATATTATTATTGTACGTAAGCACTATTATTTCAAGCTAAAAAACAAGATAATCAAACAATATTCAGCTGATCTTACCGAAATTTACTGATCTGGAGTTAAAATGATAAATTTTATTTTTGGAACACACGGTAGTGGAAAAACAACCGAAATATTCAAAAAAATATCAGAGGATACGCAAAACAAAAAGAGATGCTTTTTAATGATCCCCGACCAAGAAGCAGTTCAGTTTGAAAGACGCTCTCTCAAGGAGCTCCCTACGGGCGCACAGCTCTATCTTGAAACCCTCAGCTTTTCAAGACTTTATAACCGCGTATGCAGAGAGTACGGAGGACTTTCATATTCCTATATAACCAAGCCTATGCGCTCGCTTATAATGTGGAAGACTCTTCGTGACCTACGTCCGCTTTTGCGCGGATGCTCTGCCAACGAGTCTTTTGATATAGCATTTACAGATATGATGCTCTCGGCTATCGATGAGTTCAAGCATTCGGGAATACGTCCGCAAATGCTTGAGGACGCATCCAAGAAGCTCACGCACGATACGTCACTCGCTAATAAACTTTCGGATATTTCTCTCATATATACCTGCTTTGACAATTTCGTTTCCGAAAGATACAGCGATTCTGCCGACGATCTTTCTAAGCTCAACGATATTCTTGCCGACCACGATTTCTTTGAGGGTTCGAACGTATACGTTGATGCGTTCACTTCGTTTACCGCCGTACAGCATAAGATACTCGAGCACATTTTCAAGACCGCCGACAACGTTTATATAACGGTACCGCTCGTATCGATAAATAAGATCGGAATATCGGGAGAAAGCATTGAACGCTCATACAGAAAGCTCAAAGCCTCTGCAGAGCGTTATTCGGACGTAAACGAAATATTCCTTGGTGAGAACCGCCGTTCAAGTTCTGCCGCTATATCCTATCTTGTAAAAAATCTATGGCAGCACGATGCCGATCATTGCGGACAAGCTCCTACGCTCGATGGTGATATAGTTTGCGAACGCTGTGCCAATCCTTATGCCGAAGCAGAAGCGGTCGCGGCTCATATCCTCAAGCTTTTAAAAAACGGTGCACGGTGTCGCGATATAGTCATAATAATGCGCGACCCTGAAAAGTACAGAGGTATTATCGAGCCTGCGCTTAAAAACAGCAATATTCCCTTTTTCTTTGCACAAAAAAGCGATCTTTGCTCTACTGCCGCGATAAAGCTTATTCTATCCGCTCTTAAGATCAAGAAATACAATTGGCAAACGAGTGACGTTATATCACACGTAAAGAGCGGAATGTGCGACGTCGATATAACTCAGGCAAATCTCTTCGAAGAATACGTGACCACGTGGAAGATACGCGGTGCCGCCTTTTTTGAAGAAGAATGGACTATGAATCCCGACGGATTTACAAAGGAGCGTTCGGTGCGCGCAGAAGAGATCCTTACTGCCGCAAATGCAGTGCGCAAAAAGCTTTTTGAATCCTTGACAAAGCTGTTTATCTTACTTGATGCCGCAGAAAATATTGCCGATATGTGCCGTGCGCTATATTCTTACGTTCAGGAGATATCTCTTGAAGATAAACTCGCAGCACTCGCGCAGAAGGCTGTTGAGCGAAATGATATCAGGCAAGCGCGTGAGCTCTCACGGCTTTACGGTATTATCCTTAACACCCTCGCAGACGTAGCCACTGCTGTTGGAGACGAGACGGCTGACAGCGAAGAATTTATGTTGATCTTAAAGGCAGTCTTTGACAAGACCGAGATCTCGAGTATTCCTACTTCGATAGACGAGGTCACGGTCGGCTCTGCCGCTATGCTTCGCGCCTCGGGTCAAAAATATGCTTTTATTATGGGACTTTGCGAGGGAGAATTTCCTGCAGCAATAAACGACACGGGCATATTCTCCTCAAGCGATATCGACACGCTTGCGGATATCGGCATCGAACTTTCAGGAGATGTTGACACACGCTCATCCGATGAAATGATGTATGTTGAAAGAGCATTTTCAATACCTTCTGAACGGCTATATCTCTTCACACACATCGCGCAGATAGGGGGTGCAGAGCGTTTCCCTTCGCTTGCCTTCAACCGAGTTGAAAAGCTATTTAAAATAAAGCCGCATATATACAGAAGCGACGACCTCGACTATCTCATTCCCGCCCCTAAGAACGCAGCCTCGATACTGCGAACTACCGACGATCAAAGAAAGAAACTTTCGCTTACTGCCGCCCTTGAAGAATACGTACCGCAAATAGCAGAAAATTCAAGCAGGTCTTCTGCCGCGCAAGAATGCAAGGTCTCTTCGCAAACGATAACGGCGGCGATCGGGGATACTATGCGCTTTTCTCCCTCTTCGTTTGAAAAATACGTAAAATGTCCATTTGATTATTACTGTTCCAACGTTCTTCAATTGAGAGAAACTCAAACGTCGGATTTCAAAGCCAACGATATCGGCACGTTCATACATTTTATACTTGAAGAGCTGCTTAAAAGCAGTATTCCAAACGACCTAAGTGAAAGCATTGCGTCGGACGAGGAGATAATCGAGAAGACCAACAAGGCACTCGAAGCTTATATTGAGGATATCTGCCCTGCTCACCTTCTTGATTCAAAGCGAATGAAGCATCTTTACAGTCGTCTGCGCGCGCTTGCTCTTTTGCTCATAAAAAATATAGTCGAGGAGTTTTCAAAGAGCTCGTTCAGACCTACCTTTTTCGAGCTCAAGGCTAACGGCGTGGGGGATAATCCGTCTCCGCTCGTGTTCAAGCTTAACGACGGTACTAAGGTCACCTTTGGCGGAATCGTAGACAGAGTTGACGTATACAGATCCGAAGGAAAGGTATATATCCGCGTCGTCGACTACAAGACGGGCACGAAGGATTTTTCGATAGAGGATATCGATCACGGCATCAATCTGCAAATGTTGCTTTATTTGTTTACCCTTTGCCGCTCCGACTCACCCGCCTTTAGAAAATCGATAGGCGCGGGCGATGAAAGCGAGACTATACCGGCCGGTGTTATATATCTGTCGGCAAATATACCTTTGCTTGACACAGATGAATATACCGATACCGCCGAGGTTATGAAAAACGCATCGAAAAAGCTTGAGCGTTCAGGTATGCTGACCGATGACGAAGATATACTTTACGCTATGAACAGCGAGCTTGACAGCAGCTTTATCGCCGGTATCAAAAAGCGCGCTAAAGACGGAGTTCTCACAGGAAGCGCGCTAACGAGTGCCGAGGAATTTTGCAATATCTACGACAAGCTCGAAAGGGTCATCATAAAATTTGCGACCGCCTTGCGTTCCGGCAAAGCAGACGCAGAGCCGCTCAAATACGGAAAATCACTTCCCTGTGAATTCTGCTCGTCGAAGCCGATATGCAGAAAGACAAACAATTAAGGAGGTAAGCTATGGAAAGGATTTGGACGAGCGGACAGCTCGATGCTATGAACACACGCGGCAAGACGTTGCTTGTCAGCGCCGCGGCAGGCTCGGGAAAGACCGCTACACTTACCGAAAGAATAATTAGACGTATAACCGATAAAAATGATCCCGCGGATATATCCAAAATGCTTATCGTTACCTTTACGAGAGCCGCTGCGGCTGAGCTTCGTTCGCGTATATTTTCTGCTCTTGGCGATGCCCTCGCCTCTGATCCGTCAAACCGCCATCTTTCCTCTCAGCTTATGAAGATAGGCAGTGCTAAGATATGTACGATAGATGCGTTTTATCTTGACGTACTGCGCGCAAACTTTTCTTCACTCGGCATCTCTGCCGGTTTCCGTCTTGCAGACGATTCCGAATACAGTGTGCTCGCTCAAAGAGCAATGGAGGACAGCATCGACGAGATGTACGAGACCGATACGGATTTTCCGGTTTTCACAGAATGCTTCAGCACGGTACGCGCTTCTTCTAAAATAGGAGAGATATTCCTTGAGCTCTACGATCATCTCTCAACTCTTCCCGAGGGAATAGAATTTGTCGTAAACTGCGCCAAAAGGACCGAAGCTGAGGCTTCACTCGACTTCTTTGCGAGCGCATACGGTACTACTCTTCGTCAAAACACGGTGGACGTATGCGAACATTATCGAACCATATTTACCGCTGCACTTGATTATATGCAGACCGACGAGCCGATGCAGAAGGCTTATGAAAAATCGTTTGTTTACGACCTTGAATACTGTAATATGCTACACGCCGCGCTCTGTGACGAAAGCAACGGGTATGCACACACAAAAGCTCTGCTTGAAGCATATTCGCCCGTAAGCCTTGGAAGTCTTTCGTCAAAGAACAAGACCGATACTTCAGAGCAATACAAGCAATCGCGTACAAGCTTCTCGGCAAAGATAAAAGCTCTGCGTTCAAAGACCTTTGCAAAATCTCCCGAGATAATCCAAAAGGCTATGCTTGATACTTCAAAGCATCTTTTTACGCTCTATCGTCTCCTTCTCTGCTTTGACAGTAAGATAACCGAGGAAAAGAGCAGACGCTCTCTGATGACCTTCAGCGACGTCAGAAGACATACTCTGAAGCTCTTGGTCAACGGAGACGGTTCTCCGACGGAAATAGCAAAGTCTTACGCAAAGCAGTACAGTGATATATATATTGACGAGTATCAAGACGTAGATCGCGTTCAGGACAGCATATTTTGTTCTATCGCCCGCGCGGACAACAGATTTATGGTGGGAGATATAAAACAGAGCATATACGGCTTCCGAGGTGCTGAACCGTTGCTCTTCTCGTCTTATAGAAAGAGCTTCCCTGCACTCAACAGCGATGAGGGAAATCTTTCGGACACAGCTACAATATTTATGTCTAACAATTTCCGCTGCGACGAAAACGTTATAGACTTTACCAACAAGGTGTGTTCAACGATATTTTCTGCCTGTGCCGAAAGTATCGGTTATACACCGTCCGACGATCTTGAATTTTCAAAGCCTCTACCCTATCCCGAGTACAGATCAAGCAAGGTCAAGATAGCTCTTATCTCTCCGACCGATACGGTCGATGCAGATGATGATGATATTGAGACCGATTCTGCCACAAGAAAAGAATGGGAGGCAAAATACATAGCCCGTGAGATATCCAGACTTATTCGCGAAGAAAAAAAGGCTGACGGCTCTCCCATACTCCCCGGAGATATCGCGGTGCTTTTCCGCACCAAATCAATGAGCTCGTTTCTTGCAAACGCTCTGCAAGCAGAAGGAATACTTTATATTGAGACCGACGGCGAGCGTTATTTTGAAGATCCCGACGTTCTGATGATGCTGTGTATCCTTAATGCTATAGACAATCCCGAGAGAGACATCTATCTTGCAGGAGCGCTTCGCTCGCCTCTATTCGATTTTGATATGGACGAGGTGGTGAAAATAAGAAAAAGCGCCCCGAAAAATCTTTCGCTTTACGGTGCTCTGCAGAGTTATTCAACCAGCTTTAATGATGCACTTGCACAAAAATGTCTTGATTTTATAAAAGAGCTTGAGTGCTGGCAGGATCAGGCTTCTTCTCTTCCGATCGATAGATTTTTGCGCACGATGTTCGACTCCGAGCGTTTCGTTTCATCCGGACTTATTTCACAGACGGACAGCCGCGGAGACGGCGGAAATCTTCTTATGCTCTACGAATATGCAAGAAAATTCGAAAGTGGAAGCTTTAAGGGCTTATATCAATTTGTTGAATACATAAATTCTGTTATAAACAATGGCGGCAAGCTTTCGAGTGATAACAAGGGGTCTTCAGATGATCGGGTTTCGCTTATGACTATCCACAAATCCAAAGGTCTTGAGTTCCCCGTTTGCTTTATCTGTAACACTTCGGCATCTGCCCGCTCGCGCGACAGCAAAAACAGTCTCGTTTACGAAAGCTCGTCGGGACTTGCTCTTAAAATTGCCGACGGAAGCGGATTTGCACGAATAAACACTCCGATGCGCGATGCAATACTTGCTAAGATATCGGATAAGCAGATGGAAGAAGAGATGCGCGTGCTTTACGTTGCTCTTACGCGTGCCCGTGAGCGTCTTTATCTTACCGCCGCTATATCACAAGATCCCGAAAAGCTTTTGAACAAAGCGCGCGCCAATGCAGAATTTCTCGACAGATACACCATAATGAACAAGTGTTCTTCCTATCTCGATTGGGTATTACTCTCAATGCAGGGGAAAGAGCACCCTACGTTTGAGTTTGATATGGTGTCTGCTGATTCATTGGTATCCGACGCTCAGCAAGCGTTTGACACGGAACAGAAGCCTATTTGCGTTGACGATGAGCTTGTCGAAAAGCTGCGTTCAGATTTTGCATTTTCTTATCCTTACAGTGAGCTTTCGCGTGTTCCCTCCAAGCTCTCAGTCTCAAGGCTTTATCCGGATATTCTTGACGAAGCCGACGACTCGTTCGATCCCTTTGCGGATATTGAACGTCAGACAAAGATCCCCGATTTCTTCTTAGAAGCTCAAAGCAGATCAAGTGCCGCAGAAAGAGGAACGGCAACGCATTTGTTCTTGCAGTTTTGTGACTTTGAACGTCTTGCCAAAATGGGCGTAGAAGAGGAATTGTCGCGTCTTGAAGCGCGTGGCTTTTTGCCGCCCAACGCCCGCGAGCTTATTTACGTAAAAGAGCTCGAAGCTTTCAGAAGCAGTGATCTTTTGAAAAATATTCTTTCCTCGGTAGAGGTAATACGCGAGCAGCGTTTTAACGTTGAGCTGTCAGCAGACGGATTTTCTTCCGATGCAGATATGCTCCAAAAGATGCGCGGCGAGCATCTTGCAGTTCAAGGTGTCATCGACCTTGTGCTGATCGATAACGAAGGTAATATCTCTCTGTACGATTACAAGACTGACAGACTTACAAAGGAAGAGCTTTTTGACCGAGCTCTTGCCCAAAAGCGTCTTGAAGAAGCCCATTCCTCACAGCTTTCATATTATGCGAAAGCGATCGAACTTTTGTTTGGCAAGAAATGCTCTAAAATATGCATCTATTCAACACACGCAGCAAGCTTGTTTGATATAAACGTAGGTTCTGTTTTTAACGCTGACATTAGCGTTTCAGACTGATGGCTCATATTATAATATTGAGGCACTCAAGGTCAATTTTGCGCCTTGGGTGCTTTAATATTTATGATCGGAGAGAGCCAATGGCTACAATAGAAAATTTTGCTACGGTAAGCTATACCGCAGGTGGTGTGACCGAAACAAAGGTCTCGAACCTTGCAGAGATAGGTCTTGAATCTGCGATAAGCTTTACAAAATCCACACTTGGTGACAGTTATTCGGAGGAGTCTGTCATTACCTATATTCTCAGTATGACCAACACCTCAAATTCCCCTATTTCGAACGTAAACATTTCCGATGATCTCGGAAACTTTACCTTCGGCACTCTTGAGCTTACTCCCCTGACCTATGCTCCCCCTGCGCTCTTGCTCGTTGACGGTCAGGACGTCAGCGCTCAGCTCACCGTTGATATCGGTACTGATAACGGTATACTTTTCTCTTTTCCCACTCTTCCTGCAGGAGCTACTGCGAATATAGTTTACAGAGCATCCGTAAACGAATACGCACCTCTTGATCTCGAATCAACCATAACAAATACCGCGACACTTACAAGCGACTCCGACTGCGCTGACGGAAGCGCTTCTGCCACCATCACGGCACTCCCTGCCGCAAACGTCAGCGTTTTCAAGCAGATGTCACCTAACCCCGTAGTATGCGGTGACACGGTCACCTATACTATCCGCATTTACAATTACGGCAATACCGCTGCCGAAAACGTAGTGTTGACCGATGCATTTAATCCCGTCCCCACTAATATCACGGTTTCACGCGACGGAACGCTGCTCGCCGCTAACGAATATTCCTACGTTGACGGCACGCTTACAGTTCCCACAGGAGCAGGAACTCCTATAAGCGTTCCCGCCGCTACTTTTGTTCGCGATGTTAATACCGGCGTTGTAACCGTTGTTCCGGGAATAGTAGAATACGTTATAACAGGAACTATATGAAAATTATGATCGCCTTATTTATAGCCGAATAAAGACACAAAATAATTAAAAATAAAAACCGCTTTGCTATCTAAAATGATAGTTAAAGCGGTTTTTGGTAGTAATTTTCGAGGCAAACATCTCAAATTTCATTTTTATGCGTGTTTTTCTATCGTTCCACAAAACTTAAATATGATTTGCACAGTCAACCGCGAATTTACGAAAGGGATAATAATTCCAAAGCAATCAAGTCCATAATTACTCCTTCTGTGAATTCAACTTTTTAGCAATTAAATTCACATTATCACTTATTGGTAATGTTCCATCTACTCTAAATATGGGGCAACATATAGTTGATAGCCAATCGTTAACTAAATTTTCATCTCTTGAAGCACAAAAATTATGGAAGGACTTAATTTGCTCGTAATAATCACCGCCTTTGCAACTTTTCTCACCGAAAAGTATGTATGACCTATTATGTACTCGCTTTAATCGTATCTCCTTTGGAACTTCAATAGAGATTACACACTTCAAGTTAGAAATAAACTCATCTCCAAAGCTACCTGTTACCGATGCCATAACAAAGTCATTTTCACCGTTTGCAATGTTTGTAAGCATTGACACAACCTCTTCGTAAGGACGGGATTTTTCATACGGATAATCAGGATTGTCTTGACGAGAAAAGTATATATCTTCAATATCAATGAAGCGGAGATTCAATCTTTCGGCAAGTGCTTTTGCCAGTGTGCTTTTGCCTGCGCCATTCAAACCGCAAACTAATATAACGCTCCCCATACGTTCACTCCTTATAAACAAAGTACACAATCTCGTCGGGGACATTTACGATGTATTCCTTTGCTTGCGGCGGATAGATATTCTTGCTCGGTACATCTT
>SVSY01000072.1 GCA_015064065.1 Oscillospiraceae bacterium | reverse complement strand
TTAAATGTTAAAGTTAATTATTGGCGTAAAGGGTACCGGAAAGACAAAGACCCTCATCAATATGGTAAATTCCGCAGTAGAGAGTTCTCACGGAAACGTTGTTTGTATCGAAAAAGGCGTAAAGCTTCGTTATGACGTTAAGTATCGCGCAAGACTTATAAATACAGAAGAATACAATATTTCTGACGCTCAGTCCTTGTACGGATTCCTTGCAGGAATTTTGGCAAGCAACCACGACGTTACCGATCTGTTTGTAGATTCGGCTCTTAAGATCTGTAAGAACGACCTCGCACAGTTTGACACCTTCGTTGAAGAGGTTGCAGATCTTGTTGAGAAGGTTGGTGTAAACGTAGTTATTACCTCGTCTATCCCTGCAGAAGAGGCAAGCGAGACCGTTAAGAAGTACATCTGAACTGTATAAAATAAAAAATATCGCAGAAGCGTTTCTGCGATATTTTTTATTATGTAGTGATGACTTAGTTCTCGAGAGCCTCGAGATAATTAACTACGTCTCCAACAGTGGTGAACTTACGGATATCATCGTCCGCAATAGTTATGCCGAATTTCTCTTCGCAGATCATAACGAGATCTGCAAGCTCAATAGAATTGATGCCGAGATCGTTAGAAAGCTCAGCCTCCATAGTGATGTCGTCGCGGTTGATCTGAAGCTCTTCAACGAGCACTTCAACAAACTTATCGTACATTCTTAGTCTCCTCCAAAAAATATTATTACGGCTTTTTGTGCGATATTATCACATCAAGTTATTATACAACATTTTATCGTTTATGTCAAGGATAAAATTTCTTTTATTGATAAATTTACGAATTGTTAACTATATTTTCCTAACTAAAGGTAAAAAAAGCATATATATTGACATTTTTTCAAATGTATGATAGTATATAATCGAAAAATATGAAGAAAGGAGAGAAAAAATGGAACTGTTTTACCGCAGATATCTGTGCTTTATCTCTTTTCTTTTTCTTTTAACTTCTCTGGCGGTCTATCGCGTAGCTTTTTTGCCGAAAGCTATTATACTTGTATTTTTCGCAGTTTTGCTCATAGCCTCGCTGATAGCACTTATCTTGGACAAAAAGCGTAGATTTTATACTCTTTTTACTTTTGTGTCGGTTCTTGCGGCAACGGTAGCAATATTCAGCTCTTTTATATTTATAAGCATTCCCGCAAAAAATGCAATTGAGCTCAGCGGCAGATATACTGCCGAGATAGAGGTACTTTCCTGCGAATATCAAAGCGAAGATCGCTCAGAATATAACGTGCGGGTCTTGCAAGCAAAGGGAGAGAAGCAGAACGTCAAGGCGTATCTCGTGTGCGATCTGAAAACAGAATGGAATTACGGTGATCGCGTGGTGGCTTTGGTAGACAGTGAGGCGGTCAAAGTGGATAGCAATAAACAGATCGACAAGGATATATTGCTCTTGCTTGAGCTCGACAGTACACGACCCGTTCTCTACGCCGACTCAAAGCCTATAAATCCATTTTCGTTAGATGCGCTAAGAGCTTTTACAAGATCTCTGCGTAACTCACTTTGCGAATATATCGACAAAATTTTCGGCGAGGACAGCGGACTTGTAAAGGGAATGCTCATTAACGAAAAGTCGGATATATCAACCTACACTAAATCGCAATTCAGACGCGCAGGGGCTTCGCATCTGCTTGCAGTAAGCGGTCTTCACGTCTCGCTCTTGCTTGGAAGTGCAGATATATTACTAAAGAAGCTCTACGTTTCAAGACGAATTCGAATAGCAGTATTGTCGGTGGGCGGAGCGTTGCTTTTGGCACTTACCGATTTTTCGGCATCGGCTGTAAGAGCTGTGCTTATGCTTTTTGCCGTGTACATCGCATTTCTTTTTTCGGAAGAGGGCGATGCGGTGACCTCATTATTTGTGGCGGTGGCATTGATAACGCTTATCTCGCCCTTTTCGGTAGCTGATATCGGAATGTGGCTGTCTTTTGCTGCAACCTTGGGATTGGTCACGGTATATCCTTTCCTCGATAGAAAGATACCCACGCCCGCAAAAGAGAAAAAATTTGGAAACTTTGTTTTGCGTGTATCGTTGCGCGTACTTAAGGCGTTGATACTCACTTTAGTTGCAAACGTATTCGTTCTACCGCTTATGTGGTACTTTTTCGGCGAATTTTCTCTTTCCTCGCTCCCGTGTAATCTATTGCTCTCGCCATTGAGTGCGATATTTTTGCCGCTTTGCGTACTGTCGCTCGTGTTATCGTGGATACCGTTTTTAAATACGGCACTTTTATTCTGTGCGACTCTTGTCGGTGACGCGTTGCTTTTTGTGGTGGGAGCCTTTTCGGGCATTCGCGGTGCGACCGTATCGCTCGAATATCCGTTTGCCGCGATACTCGTTTTGATGTTCGGCGTGTCAATGGGCACTCTGATGCTTGTAAGACTGCGGCAAAAGCTGTGGATATGCGCGCCGATAGCTCTTTTTGCACTTAGCTTTGCCGTCTGCCTTTTTGTGTTTTCTTTAATGGCAAAGACGGAGATACGCTATGCGGGCAAGGGAAGCGACGAGGTGATCCTTGCCGACAGGGCGGGCAAGATCAGCGTTTGCGATATCACCGATGCTTCGGCAGGCGATCATATGTTTATTTACGATACATTAACACCGTATTCTGTTGAGATAGAAAACTATGTTATAGCTTCGCTTGAGGACGGACACGCACAAATGCTCGAAAGAATTTGCCAAAATATGATAATAAGGAGCGTTTACGTGCCAATAAGCGCGGACATCAAAGAGCTTAGAGCTGCCAATGAAGTACGAAAGATAGCAGAAAAATACGGTACTCGAACTGTTTATTATCAGAGCGGAGACAGAGTAGAGCTTTTGCGCGGACTTTTGCTTCTGCCATATTTCGAGGTCGAGGACGGAGAAGTCACGAACCTGTATATGACCTTTTTTGACAGAGAAAGCTTTCTTTCCTATACAGATGCGGCGCAAAGCCAAGGAGGATTTGTCGCAGGCTCTCAAAGCCGATATTTCTTGCTTGGAAAGCACGGAACGCCAAGGAAGGATATTGTAACGCAAGAGTATGATTTTTCTTCTACAGAGCTTATTTTTGCTGATAAAGGCGTTTTGAATTTTGCATATGACGTAAATGGTTATGTTCTCGAATCTAAGGAGCGTAAACGCAGTCTTACTCTTATCTGCGATACCGAGTAGAACTTTGTCAAGCTGTCCGCTTACTGCATATTATAATACCAGACCGCTCCTTTGGTGCTGACGGTATTTAATATGAAAGGACAGCCGATATGAAACAATTAAAAATAGCCTTTCTCGGAGGGGATGGGCGTCAGCAGACAGCCGCCGTCAAGCTTTCAGACGGGGAATGGAATATTTGCGTATGGGGACACTCAAACGCTTCAAATAATAGTGAAATAAACTTTTGCGACAATATTTATCAAGCTATTTCAGAGGCTTTTGCCGTGATACTGCCTCTGCCCGCAAGTACCGACGGGGTCACGCTGAACTGCCGTGTAGGTGCGACAGAAAAAGAGATTCCGCTTATGACGATAGCCGATGCGATAGATCAAAATGCTATAGTTATAGGCGGGAAGTTACCTAAAAGCTTTATAGACTATGCGCTTTCAAAGGGAATAAGGTGCTTTGATTATTTTGAATCAGAGGCGTTCCAGATAAAGAACGCCTATACTACCGCTGAGGCGGCGGTGTCCATCGCTATGTCAAAGCTTGATAAGAATATTTACGGCTCAAAAATAGCTATTACGGGATACGGAAGAATAGCCAAACAGCTCTCTCGGCTTCTGCTTGCTATGGGTGCTGAGGTCACGGTATGCGCGAGAAAGGAGAGCGATCTCGTGTGGGCTGAGCTTTCGGGGGCAAAGACCTTGCTTCTGAATGAAAAAGAGCCCTTGTATCAGCTTACAGACGGATACGACGTGATCTACAATACAGTTCCGAGATGGTTGTTCGATGCAGATTTTTTGTGCGCCGTAGATAAGAACACACTTATGATCGAGCTTGCATCAGCTCCCGGCGGCATTGACGTATCTGCCGCAAAGCACTACGGCTCTAACGTATTATGGGCGGCGTCTCTTCCGGGCAAATATGCTCCCGAGAGCGCAGGACAGCTTATTGCCGATTGCGTACGCGCCATCGTAAGTACCGAAGGAGGCGCAAAATGATAGGTTTTGCAATGTGCGGCTCTTACTGTACACACGCGCAGGCTCTGCGTGAGCTCGAAAAGCTAAAAAACAGCGGAATGTCGTTATTGCCGATAATCAGCAATAACGTTTCTTGCACAGATACCCGCTTTGGTAAGGCAGATGCGCTCAAAAAAAGGCTATTTGACATCTGCGGTCGCGAGCCGATAGACAGCATAAAGGAAGCAGAGCCCTTAGGCCCTAAAATAGAGCTCGAGGCGCTTCTTATCTGTCCTTGCACGGGTAATACGCTTGCAAAGCTTGCTTCGGGTATTACCGATACGTCGGTGACTATGGCGGCAAAAGCACATCTTCGAAGCAACAGACCGCTTATAATAGCGCTTGCCACTAACGATGCGATGTCTGCAAATCTTGGAAATCTCGGAAAGCTGCTCAACCGCAAGAACGTCTATTTCGTCCCTATGCTTCAAGACGATCCCGTATCAAAGCCGCATTCACTCGTTGCGGATTTTTCGCTTTTAAGGGAGACCTTTGACGAAGCGATGAGGGGACGTCAATACAGAAAGCTGTTTATATGAACGAAGAATGCTCCCGCCGATATCGGCGGGAGCATTCTGTTACTGTGCTATATACTTGTCAAGTTCTTTTATAAGGTTCTCTGCGTATTCCTTGTGACCTGCGTCATTGGGGTGTACGTCGTCAGCAAACTGAGAATCCTTGTGGGATACGAGAGTATCACCGTCGATGCAGGGAATATCGTATTCCTCATAAATGCTCTTTATGAGAGCCCGAGCATCATCGAAGCTGAGTGCAAAGCCCTTATTTGTGTCTTTTCTCCAAAGAGGAGTGATACCGATGATCTGAGAATCGGGATAGAGCTCCTTGAGCTTGTTGAGGAAAGCCTTCATATTGTTTTCGATCGTAGATGCACTGTAGTTACGTGCCCAGTCGTTAGTACCGAAAGCGACCGTAATGACCTCAGGATCACATTCGGGAGTGCTTCCGAGTATCTTCGCGTCGAAGATACCGCCGCCAACACCGTAAACTATACTGTCTGCGTTATAGTGCATAGAGATGAGGTGGCCGTAGCCGTTGGAGTCGATGGTCGTAGGCCAAGCCTGAGTTATGGAGTCACCTATAATGAGGAAATTGCGGTCGAATTTCTGGCGCTCGCAGGTCGCACCGTAATCGAGCTGCATCATCGTTATTTTTCCAACACCGCCGTTGGGGAGGAAAAGGGTAATTCTGTTCTCGCCCTTGCTCGTGTCAAGTGCTATGGAAAATGTTTGCATAGCAGCGTTTGTGATCTGCTGTTTGAATTCGCCGTTTATATAAAGCTCATAGCGATTGCCCGCTGCAGCTTTGAAGGAGAACATGGAAGAGTCGGTAACGAAATCAAGGCGGACACCCGTAGAGCCGGTCGCGTTATTTCGCATACCCGTGCCGGGAGCGCCGTAAGCTTCCATCTGCTCGTCTGTAGCCTTGTAGAAGCAGAGTGCGCCGTCCTCGATCTTGATGTTGGGAGAACCGACCGAGATAGCCTTTATTTCATCAAAAGAGAGCGTTCTTACGCCAAAGCCCTTGTCAAGAGAACCTTCATTTTTGGACATAGCGTTCTTGAATGCGGTGAGTGACATATCGTATCCTGCCTTTGATCCTGCTGATATTACGAGCTTGCCGTCGACAATATCTACCATATAGTCGGAACTCTGAAGCTCCTTGTCTGTCGTGCTCTGTGCACGGTTGGTCTTGCCTATAAGTATTTCGTGAGCGATCTCTGCAGCCGAGTCGTCAACGACCTTGATGTCATTACCGGTCATACTCATCATCCAATCTGCAAGACTCAAAGCATAGCTCTTTTCTACGGCAGAGTTGCTTGCGGGATATACTATGGAAAATTCGGATAGAGAAGTGGAGGCTATCTTGAAATCAGGTATCTGATATTCAGAGTAGTTTTCAACGTACGTCTCACTGCCGGAATAGAGCACCTTGTCGTCCTTGAGCGAGAGCTTTCCGAGTACGTACTCGACAGCCGAGAGCATAGCGGATTCGTTGTTTGCGTATATCGCAAGCTTGTTGTCCTTGTAAACTACCGAAAAATCGAGATAGGACTTAAGAAGTGCCTTAGCATCTGCCGAGATAGCTCTGTTGGTCAAGCCGAGAAGTATCTCAAACGTGCCGTCCTCGGTAGTTTTATCGTCTGTTCCGAGCGTGCAAAGGCTCATATTCTCAAGCGAAGAGCCCTTAAAGCCGATTATCTTGTCCTGAATCTTCAGCGCCGCCTTTTTGTAATTAGAGCCTGCGGGGTATATTACCTTTGCAATAGTTTTTGCAGTAGCAACGGGTGCATTGGTAGCAGCCTCGGTAGGCTTTTCTGTAGGAGTCTCTTCGTTTTCTGCGTTACAGCCGCTAAGTGCGAGAAGTAACATTAAGATCGCAAGAAAAGATGCCAAAAATTTTTTCATTGTAATTTCTCCTTATTTGATATTATTTTATAATATCCTTTACCGCTTCGTAAAGGTTATTAGCATAAAACTCAAATCCTTCGTTGTTCGGGTGCAGACAGATGTCCTCGCCGTAGTACTGTCTGTCGTGAGGAACGAGATCAACGCCGTTTACAGCGTATCCGCCTACCGACTCGATTATCTCCTTGAGCGCGGCGCACATATCGTCAAACTCACCGACTCTTCTCGGATCGGTATCCTTTCTCCAGATAGGCGTAATGCCTATTATCTTAGCATCGGGGTAAAGCTCTGCGAGCTTATCGTAGTATGCCTGAGCGTAGGATCTGAAATCGTCCATGCTTGAACGCGCGCCCCAGTCGTTAGTTCCGTAGGCAACGAAAATATAGTCGGGTATAAAGTCTACCTCAGGGTCAAGCGTTGATACCTGGAAAGTACCGCCCGATATTGCCTGGATAACGCTGTCGGCATCGAACATACGCGTAATGCGGTTTGCCCACGAGAGCGAATCGGTTGCCGCGGAATAGCCTTGCGTTATCGAGTCGCCGACGATAAGGAACTTTCTTTGATATTCATAGGGGGTGATAGTTGCGCCCTCGTCAAGCTTGACCTCAAAGAGAGTCGTGTTTACCTGATGGTTGGGGAAGAGCACGGTGATCCGGTTGTTTTCGCCCTCGAGCTTTACGTCAAAGATTCCCGTAGAAGATATCTCCTTTGACTCGCCGTTGATGAAAAGCTCAAACTTGGTATTCTTGGAAGCTTTGAAGTAGAAGGAAGAGGAGTTGGTATAAAAATCAAGTCTTATTCCGGTCGAGGATGCGGCTTCGTTGTATCTGTTGTAGCTCGTCCATTTTTCGATCTGTTTGTCGGAGAACTTGTTAAATCTCAGACCGTTCTCCTGCTCGCTTATATTTACAGCACCAAAGGCTACCGAGCGGATAGCGTCGTAAGACAGAGAAGTGAATTGAAGGTCTTTTTTTGCAACTATGCCGCGATTGTTGTCGATAACGTAAGCAAGCATATTTGCGAGGCGGGAATATCCGTTTTCGGTCGGAGCAATAATTACCTTTCCGTTATTAAAGGAAAGCTTATCGTTCATTCCCGTAGAGGTCTCGCTTTCCGCACGGTTGAGAGGACAGAAAAGTATCTCGTGCTCACTTGCGGGCTCGGCGTCGGTTATTATCGGAACGGAAGTACCGCATACTCTCGTCAGTATGAAAGCAAGCTCTTCTGCCGCTTTCTTTTGCGTTTCGTTTGCAGTAGCGGATATAACTATCTTGTAATCCTTAAGCGGAGTACTTGCGATAGTAGCCGAGGGATAATCTCCTCTGTAGACGTCTACGTAGCTTTCAAGTGTTGCGTAATAAACGTTGCCGTCGTCGCTTGCGGACATATTCTTGATAAAGTGGTTTATAGCGGCTTCAAGACGCTCGGGAGTGTTTGCGTATATCGCTATCTTCTTGTCGCTTATATGTATTGCGAAATCGTGATACTTTGTAAGCGATGCGGCTGCTGCTTCGGAAGCGGCACGCGTAGTAAGACCTACGAGTATCTCGGGAGTTCCGTCATCAGCGACTTTATCTGAACCGAGATTATAGTAAGCGGGCTTTGTAGGAGCGATGGGGTCGAGCTTTAAAAGCTTGTCGTATATTTTCGACGCAAGGGTCTTTAGTTCCTTATTGTTTTCGGGATATACTATCCTGTATCTGTTCTCGCCCGAAAGAAGAAGCTTGCCCCCGTTTTCGGAAGGCGATGACGGAGACGTTGCATCGGCAGAAGTGTCGCTCGGCTGTGCGTCAGCACCGTTATCTTTTGCCGTGCAGGAGCAGAGCGCACAGAGTATTAGAATGACTGCTAAGCTTAAAATAAGTATTTTTTTCATAACGATCACCTTACGTATTTATTTAATTCTTTGCAAAGACTTTCTGCGTATATACCGAATCCAAGTCCGTTGGGATGGAGGTAAAGGTCGGAATAGAAATCGGTCATATGAGGAGTAAGAGTCTCGCCGTCGATCAGGGTAACTCCGTGTGCGACGATCTCTTCCTTTACAGCGGCGCATATGTCAACAAAATATCCCGCAGGCTTGAGCTCTCCCGAATTTCCGCGCCAAATGGGAGAGATACCGAATATCTTTTTGCCCGCAAATTTTGCTGTGATCGCCTCGATAAATTCAGAAGTGTTCTTGCGGAGCTCGTCATAGCTCTTCTGATGTACCCAGTCGTTAGTACCGAAAGCGAATATGACTATATCGGGGTCGTAGTCGATAGCGTCGTCAAAGATGCTCGCGTGGAAGAAAGCTCCGCCTATACCCTGAATAACGCTGTCCGCGTTGAAGAAATCCGAAACTCTGTTTGCGTAAGAGAGCGAGTCGTAGTGAGAATTCCAACCCTGAGTTATCGAGTCGCCGATAAAGAATATCTTCGTATCAAACTCGTGTGCGCGTAGAGTAGCGCCGTCGTCAAGCTTCACGTATGAGAGCACACCGGGGATATCGTGAGAAGGGAAGTAGAGAGTTATGCGATTCTCGTCCGTGCTCTCGTTTATATCGTAGGAGAATTCCGCGTTATCATCATTCTGTCTCGTGTAGACCTCTCTGAACGTGCCGTTTACGTAAAGCTCAAACCGTCTGCCCGAAGATGCTTTGAAGGCGAAACGCTTTGAGTTTGTGTGAAAGTCGAGACGGATACCCGTAGTGGCCTTAGCGTTAGTGCCGAGTCCTTCCCAAAATGCAGCGAAGGCAGCTACCTGCTTATCGGTGCACTTGGCAAAATGCATTCCGCTTGCGTCTTCAAAAGAATTGACCGAGCCGAAGGTTATGCTTTTAACTTCTTCAAATGAGAGTCTCATAATATGTCACCTCGTAAAAATTATCTGTAGGTAACTACATTTTATCATAAAAAAGCACATATGGCAAGCAATTTAGAAAAAAAGTAAAAATAAATTTTAATTTCGCGATTGAGAAAAAACGAGCAAATAGGGTGATTTTAAGAGATTTCGGGAGATTGTGCATAGGTAAATTAAATTTTTAAAAAAACTTTCAAAAAAGGTATTGACAAGTAGAGAAGTCCGTGGTATAATATGCGAGTATGAAAAATAAACTTTAATTTTTGGAGGAGATTGACAATGTCAACCTATATGGCAAAAGTTGAAACGGTTGAGCGCAAGTGGTATGTTATCGACGCTGCAGGCAAGCCCATGGGCAGAGTTGCAGTTGCTGCTGCTAACATCCTTCGCGGTAAGCACCGTCCCGAGTTCACCCCTCACGTAGACTGCGGTGAATTCGTTATCATCATCAATGCTGATAAGGCAGTTCTCACAGGCAAGAAGCTTGAACAGAAGTACTACAGACGTCACACCGGATACATCGGTGGTCTTAAGGAAGTACAGTACAAGACCCTTATGGCAACCAAGCCCGAGCTCGCTATGCAATTGGCAGTTAAGGGAATGCTTCCCCACAACACTATCGGCGATAAGTCTATTACCAGACTTAAGGTATTTGCAGGTGCTGAGCACAATCACGCTGCGCAGAAGCCCGTAGCTGTTGAGATTTAAGTAAGGAGGACGCGCAGATGTATACAAGTTCTAAGCCCTACTTCTACGGAACAGGTAGAAGAAAGAAGAGTGTTGCCCGTGTTCGCATAGTTCCCGGCACAGGCGCTATCACTATCAATAAGAAGGATATCGACGAGTATTTTGGTCTTGAGACCCTTAAGCTCATCGTTAACCAGCCCTTCGGAGTTACCGGCACTGCTGGTAAGTTCGATATCATTGCAAACGTAAACGGCGGCGGTCTTTCCGGTCAGGCAGGCGCTATCCGTCACGGTCTTGCAAGAGCTCTCGTACAGGCTGACGAGAACAACAAGCCCGCTCTTAAGGCTGCAGGCTTCTTGACTCGTGACCCTCGTATGAAGGAAAGAAAGAAGTACGGACTCAAGGGAGCACGTCGTGCACCTCAGTTCTCCAAGAGATAATTACCCGGTTGGGATTATTTCGATACAAAAAGCTCTGCTTGGCAGGGCTTTTTGTTTTTTTGTAGGGCAGTTTAATTTATAAAAACTTTCCTGTTCTATTTACATTTGATAAAAATTATGGTATAATGCAATTGTTATCTAAACATGAATTTATGGAGGTGACGGATTGAATCCGGCAACGTACATACCGATCATTTTTTTATGGGTCATCATATTTGTGATGTTCCGTAACCGACGAAAAGCAGTAATTGTAAGAAAAATCATTGAAAAAAGGAGATCAGGAGGGAATACCGAAATGAAAGAGCTTGCTACAAAATTTATTGATAAAGAATGTGTAATTTACTCGTTTGACGGCAGTCATCAATACGAGGGTGTAATTAAGGAAGTGACCGACGGAGCAATTCTCATAGAAAAGGACGGAAGGCTCGAAGCGATCAATCTCGACCTTGTTATTCGTATCAGGGAGTATCCGAAAAACAAAAACGGTAAGAAAAAATCGGTCGTCTTGGATTGACAAATAACAAATCGTCAAAAAATATCTGTGATTTTTGCATAATACTTCACTATAGCTTAAAAAGAATGATGTTATGCAGTTAATATAATCTTTAAAGGAGAATATCATAATGGGCAGAATACTTATCGATATGGACCGAGAGTGGAAATTCCATCTCGGAGACTTCGTTGAAGAAAGTGAAAACAGCCACAACGCCTCATACTCGAGGTGTAAAGCGGGCGCGGCGATCGGTGCAGCAGGAAAGCATTGGAACGACCGCGAATGGAGAATGGTCGATCTCCCGCACGACTATTTTTCCGAGAGCGATATGCGCGAGGAAAATCTTTACTCGCACGGCTACAGAACGAGAGACAACGCGTGGTACAGAAAGTCCTTCCTGCTTGACGAATCGCTTGCCGATAAGCAGATATTCCTCTGCTTTGAGGGAACTGCGGTAAACGCCGAGTTTTATTTCAACGGCTCGCTTATGGCGCGCTCCTTCAGTGCGTACACAGAGACCGCCTTTGATATAACCGAACGCGCGTATTTTGACGGAAGGACCAACGTTCTTGCTGTACATATCAACGGCTTTGAGACAGAAGGCTGGTGGTACGAGGGTGCGGGTATCTACCGTCACGTGCGTCTTTACGCAAAGGACAAGCTTCACATAGCGCACAACGGTATTTTTGCAAAGCCCGTTCTCAAAAAGGGAACCAAGAACTCTTGGAACGTTGAGATAGAAACTACCGTTGAAAACAGCAATTACACGCCTAAGAATGCCGCAGTACGCGCTACTCTTTACGACGGTGAGACTGTAGTCGCACAGAGCATCTCTCCCGTAAGCATTTGCGATTATGCTGCAAAAACGGCTATAAATCAGAAGATGCCCGTCAGCCGTCCTAAGCGTTGGGACGTTGACTCGCCTAACCTTTATACGCTTAAGGTCGAGCTTCTTTGTGAGAACGAAGTAGTGGATACCGACAGCACCCGTATAGGCTTCAGAACCTTTTCTATAGATGCCGAAAAGGGATTTTTCCTCAACGGCAGACCGCTTAAGATAAAGGGTACTTGCAACCATC
>SVSY01000071.1 GCA_015064065.1 Oscillospiraceae bacterium | reverse complement strand
TAAAAGTAACTTTTGAATTACAACGGCTTTACATCTAACCTCTTTATAGATCCCTCACTCGTCGGCAAGCTCCTCGTTCGCCCTTTTTCACCCTTACGGGTCTGAAAAAGGGTTCGACTACACACGGATTTATAATTATGTGCCACTTTCGCTTATAATATCTCCGTGTTCCGCTCAGGATGACGGATAGAGTGGAGATGCGGCTATTATCTTTGAAACAAATTTCTACAAACCGGTCGACGACCCAAGGTCGCAAACAAATCACATCTGCACTCACGGCTACTGCCTTACTGCTCCTCGCCCTCGCTAAAATATTTCTCAAACACCTTTGCCGTAACGGCGGCGGCATTCGTACCCGCGTCGCCCTCCTCGAGCACGCAGGAGACCACTATCTCGGGAGCATCAAACGGAGCAAACCCCGAAAAGAGCGCGTTTGACACCTCGCGTCCCGTCTCTGCCGTTCCCGTCTTTCCGCTCACGAGCTCGCCGACCTTCTCAAAATGTCTTGTCAACACCGCGCTCGAGGATACCACCGAACGCATAGCGTCCATTACTGTGTTATGGTTTCCCTGCGATATCTCCACCTTATCGAGCACCTTTATCTCGGTCTTGACGAGCGTATCTCCCGTCCTCGTTCTGACTTCCTTTAGCACGTGAGCCGAATATCTCGTTCCGCCGTTTACTATCGACGACATATAGACTCCAAGCTGAAGCGGCGTGTATGCGTGCTTCGACTGTCCTATCGCGCCCGTGGCGTCGTCAAATTCGCTCCATTCGAGCCCGTGCTCCTCACAATAGCTCTCGGATGCGACTATACCGACCCTCTCGCCAAGCTCTATTCCCGTGGGAACGCCAAGACCGAGCCGCGCGGTATATTTTGTTATATTATCGAGTCCCCAACCGTGACCGAGGTAATAGAAGAAGATATTGCACGATACCTCTATCGCCTTGTGCACGTCGGTGTCTCCGTGATTTCCAAGGCAGGTAGGACCGCCTAAGTGCGGATAGACCTTATCACAGTAATGCGAGGTGCTCTCATTTATATAGCCCTCCTCAAGTGCGGCAAGCGCACTTCCCACCTTGTAGGTAGAACCGGGGGCAAACGTGCCCTGAAGTGCGAAATTCATAGAGCTCTCGGTCGAGTAAGAGGCTATAACGAGCGTCTCGCCCGTGTTGGGATCTATCGCCGTCAACGCGCCCGTCTCTGACTCTTCAAGCTCGTCGACCGCCTCGCGCAGAGCGTCCTCCGCCGCCTTTTGCAGCTCGATATCGATAGTAAGATATACGTCGTTTCCGACTATCGGCGCGGGTGAATAATATTGCTCGACGAGGTTGCCCTCTTTGTCGTATTTGGAAACTCTTTTTCCGTCAGAGCCGCGCAGGTACTTTTCAAAAACGTTCTCGCAGCCGGTTATTCCCACGGTCGCGTCAAGCGGATAATCGGCGTAAAGGTCGGCGTTCTCAGCCGTTATCTTTCCCACTCTGCCAAGCACGTGCTCGGCATATCCCTCGTAATAATAAACTCTCTCGGACGAGCGTATGAGCGTTGCTCCCTCGGTCCTGTGCTCCGAGATATAGGATATGAGTGCCATTTCCTCAGGCACCGTGGGCTCAAAGCCTTTAGCGAGCGTGTAATACTGATAATAGCCGAAATCTATGCGCTCCATATCGTAATATATACGCATAAGCTCGGTAATCACCGAGGGCGAATATTTCGATGCGGAAAGGTCGTATTTCTTGCACAGATAGTCGCACAGCTCCCCGGCGCTCATATCCGCATCAAGATTATTTTTCTTTAAAAAACGCTGATAATGATAGTATTCCTTCGATTCCTTGTTCGAAAGCTCGCCGCAAAACTCAAAATTCGGATATTTACCATCGAGCACGAAAAGGTCGTCAACGCGCTTATCCGCGTTTCCCGTCTCTGCGAGCGCACCAAGGCACTCGACGAGCGACGCGTTTACATCGGCGCGCTTGTCGGGCATAGAGCCGTACTCGAAAATAAGGTCGTAATGCGTGGCGTTACCGACAAGAAGCCTTCCCTCTCGGTCGTATATCCTTCCGCGCTCGCCCGCGACCGTCTCTATTCTTACGGTCAGTCCGTCGTTTTCGTATTCGCCCGACGGACCCTTTATAACGGTGATAGCAAGAAATACCGAAAAGAGCAAGGAAAGCACCAAAAAGACCGCCGCAAGCACGAAAAAGCGGTAATCCTTATTGCGCGTCGTCTCACTGCTGCGCGTTTTAGAATCTACTCTGCTTTTTTTCATTTTGCAACGGTCTCCTTATTTTAATTCGTAATTTTTAATTCTGCGGCAGCATGGACAGAACGAAGAAAAAGGTATACGCCGTAATGAGCGTCGCCGTTCCCACCGTGCACAGAATATTCATTATCCTGCGCTTCTTGGGCGGCGGAAGTATTCCCGCCTCAAAGCGTATCTCGTTCTTCCTTACGGCAAGCACGAGAAGCACTATACCGACGAGCGACATTATTCCGAGCACCGTCTCGTATATAAGCAGAGGCGTAAGCTGCTGCATATAGGGCATCATCTGCTCTGTCGTAGCCGTTCCCGACTCGATATCGTAAAGCAGATTGTTAAGTCCGTCGAAGTCTATGCCCTGCGTTACGAGCGTCACTACCACTCCGCCCGAGAAATTGAGCAATGCGTGGTAGAGCATCGTGTATATCACTCTTCCCGTCTTTACGTAGATAAGTCCGAATACGACGCCGACCGCAAAGGCGTAGAAGAATTGGAAGAAGTTGCCGTGTGAAAGTCCGAATATAGTCGCAGAGAGAAATACCGCGTAGCCCTCACCGAGCGGCAAAAGTCTGTCGCAGAGTATCTTTCTGAACAAAAGCTCCTCGAGCACGGGAACGATGATCGCGACGAAAACGACGTCTATCCATATACTGCTCTGTCCGACCATCTCTTCGACGGGATTGGTCATCACACTTCCGCTCAGGCTCTCGATAAGCATAATAACGACGTTTGACGCCGAGCTTCCGAAGGACATCGCGAAGATACAGACGCAAAGACCTCCTATCCACTTGCCAAAGCCGAGCTTTTCTTTATAGGGCTTCACCCGAGGCAGCGGCGAAGAAACAAGACAAAGCAATGGCATACCTACGCAATATATAGCCACGATGCTTATAGTGTTGTTTGCAATAGCAACGAAGTCCGCCGACTCCATAAGAGACGGTGCGAACATATTTATTATCGCGCCGACCAACGATGCGACAAGCATCGAGAAGGCAAAGGAGACTATCTCAAGCGTGAACATCGAAAAGGCTAAGCGCGATATATATTTTTTCGTATCCTCATCTGTGAGGTATCCCGTATTTATATCGGGAATGAAACGGTATTTGGAACTCATTTTTTTCTCCTTGGGTAAAATAGCTCTCAAAATGTAAATTTCCCGTGTGTCTCAAGCGGTGCCGTGCAGAGCTTGACTATAAAATAAAGCGGCAGACAAACGGCAAGCGTTGTCAGCGCCTCGGGCAAGATCACCGAAACAAGTTCTCCCATCGGCAAAAGTGCCTTGTTTTCAAGCGCGATACAGACCGTGGTAGCTGCCGCACGGTAGATCAGTGCAGGCATCATAAGTATAGCGTAGGACGCAAAGCCGCTCAGCATTTTGTGAGCGAAGATCGAGATAAAGAGCACGAAGAGCACGTAGACTATCGGAGAGAGCGCAAGCGCGCCTCCTCCTATAGCATCAATGAAAAATCCTGCCGCAAGCGCTGTTACGGCGGCGCTCTTTGCCGAGTCTATAAGCGTTATCGCCAAGAGCATTCCCATTATCAGATCGGGGGTCTTGGGGCATATTTTGAGTATAGGGAAGAACGAGCACTGCGCGCTCCCGAGTATGAGCGTCATAAGCCCGTATATCGCTATCCTCTTAAGCAGCTCGGGACGAAAGAAGGAGGACGAGAGATTTCCCTGCATATCAGTTTCCTCCGCTGTTGCCAAGTCCGACTACTATCATCACGTTGCGTATCGAGCCGAGGTCTAAGAAATCCACCGACGGCTCTACCTGTGCCACCATCTCGCCCGTGACCGAGTCGATGTCGACACTGCTGACGCTTCCTATCAGAAGTCCCGAGGGGTAAATGCTGTCGCTTCCGCCCGCCGTATATATCTTATCGCCTATTCCGAGGTTGCCGTCTCCGTCTATATAGGTCATTTTGCAAAGACCCTTAGCGCGAAGATCAGCGTCTCCCGAGAGTACGCCGAGCTGCTGCTCGCGGTCGGTATAGACTCCTATACTGCTCGAAGGCTCTACGATAGTGGACACCTTGCACCAGTCAAGTCCTATCTCGCTGACGTAGCCAATAAGTCCGTCGTCGGTAAGCACGGGCATATTCTTCTTAACTCCGTGCGCGCTTCCTCTGTTGAGCGTTATGATCGTAGAATAGTTGCCCGCCTCGCGCGATATGACCGAGGCATCGGTAAATCTGAGCGACGGATTTATCTCGTGAAGGTTGATATAGTCCTTTAGCCACTCGTTCTGCTCGCGCAGAAGCTCTTCGTTATATTCTTTTTGCTTCAGCTCCTCAAGCTCTGCCCGAAGAGCCTCGTTTTCTGCTTCAAGCTCGTCGTATTGCGCGAAAACGTCGATAAATCCGTTGAATGCGTTAGCTATACCCGAGCCGCACATCGTAAAGGGCTTTGCCACCGTTCCCATCACCGAGCGCAAAAGGTCGGTGCCGCCAAACGCCGCTATAAGCGTCGGAACGAGCGCGAGCAATATAGCTATCGCAACGCATACGACAAAAAATCTCGATCTAAAAAAATTCATTTATTCTTCCGAGCCTTTTTTGTTTTTTCTGTCTTTTTTGATCTTTTTCTCGCCTTTTTTGTCTCTTGATCTCACCTTTTCGGGATAAGAAACTGCCGAGTCAAACTCGATCTCGATACCGCTAAGGTCGGTCTCGCATTCTATCGCTTCCCATTCCTCGCGGCTTCCCTCAAAGCAGATACGCGAAATATTCCCGCAACCGAGAAAAACGTTTTTTCCTATATGCACGAGCGTTCTCGGCATATGAACGGTCTCGAGCGCGCGGCAGGAGTCGTGATCGAACGCCTCGTCCTCTATCGAGCGGACCTCTATCCACATAAGTCTGCGCGGTATCCAAGCTTCGCTTCTGCCCTTGCCGTAGCATTCTGTGATATAGATAGCGCCCGTAACGCTCGTATAGGCAAGACCGAGCTTATTATAAAGTATATTCGACACAGTGCCGATATAAAACAGGACCGCGGCAATAGCACAGATAAGTCCGTACGATACCCTGACTATGACCGCCACGCCAATTCCCGCCGCCGCTATAACTGCGGCTATTATTACGGTTCTGAGATAGGCTTTTTCAAAGGCGGCAAATGAGGCGAGAAATTCCTCCTCTGAGTACGCGCGTATCTCTTCGCCCTCGCTTGCAGTGTTCTCTGCATCTTTTTTCTTTTTTCCAAAGAATTTTAAAAGCTTCACGATATTCCTCGCTCCAAATCTGCGTTATCTTCCGCGATATTGCAGAATGTTGCCCATTCTGCCTTCGCTCTCTATAACCCTGAGTATTCCGTTGCAAACGCTCTCAAGCGGTCTTTGCGCGACCTTGACCTGTATTCCCGTGCGCTCGCTTATAAGCTTGTCTATGCCGCGAAGCAGTGCTCCGCCTCCCGTCAGCATTATTCCGAAATCGTATATATCCGACGAAAGCTCGGGCGGCGTTTGCTCAAGCGTTTTCTTTATTGCGTAAACTATCTGCTCAAGACCCGCGCTTATCGCCTCTCGCACCTCTGACGAGCTTATCTTCATTACAGCTCCGAGTCCGCTTCCAAGGCTTCTTCCGCAGACCTCCATCTCACCCGAGTCACAGGACGGGTGCGCCGAGCCTATGCGTATCTTGAGTGCCTCGGCCGTGGCACTTCCTATAAGTATTCCGCGCCTTCTGCGCAGATATGAGATGATAGCCTCGTCAAATTCGTCGCCCGCAACTCTTACCGAGTTCGACGCCACTATTCCGCCAAGGCTGATAACTGCGACCTCGGTAGTTCCTCCGCCGATATCGACTATCATACTTCCTCTCGCGCCGCCGACACGCAGTCCCGTGCCTATCGCCGCGGCAAGCGGCTCCTCTATAAGCGCGACCGAGCGCGCTCCCGCCTCAAAGGTCGCGTCCTCGACCGCTCTCTTTTCTACCTCTGTCACTCCGTACGGGATACATACTATCGCCGACGGACGAGCGAAGAGCGATATCGAATCGGTATATTCAAAGAACGCGCGTATCATCTTTGCCGTGACCTCGGGATCGGCTATAACTCCGTCCTTGAGCGGTCTGAAGGCAAGTATTCCCTCGGGCGTTTTGCCAAGCATACGACGTGCTTCCTTGCCGAGTGCAACTACCGAGCGGTCGGATTTGCTTATCGCCACCACCGACGGTGAGCGCAGAACTATTCCCTTGCCCTTCGTGCAAAGCAGCGTGTTCGCTGTGCCGAGGTCTATTCCGACTATCTTTGCCATCGTATGCTCCTTTCTTAAAAGTTAGTTTTTAATTGTGTTTTTTCTTTTTCCACCTTTTTGAAAAAAGGTGGAGCCAAAAACTTTTCTGTGAAAAGAAAGTTTTTGGAACATAAGGGTTGGTTTGTGAAGGCTAAACCTGATAATGAGTAATTTTTCTAAGGAAGCTTTCACGGACAGCTCATCGCTACCGTGAAAGCTTTTTATTTTATTGTATTGCAGACATAAACATTGAAAGTTTTCGTCCACCTTTTTCAAAAGGTGGCGAGGGTGGAGGGGCGAGTAGCCCTTCCAAAACGGTGTTTCTCTTTTACTTAGCTTTTCTCTTTGCACCTTTTGCGTCAAAGAGAAAAGCGGGCAAAAAGTTTTATGTTTTATGCGGCTACACGCTTTGCACTCACGCAAGCCTCTTTCCCGTGACCTCAAAATACAGCTCTGCAAGCGTATTGACGGGAAGTCCGACCACCGAAAAATAACAGCCGTCTATTCCCTCGACCCACAGAGAAAATCTGCCCTGTATCCCGTATGCGCCTGCCTTGTCCATAGGCTCGCCCGACTCAACGTATTTCTTTATCTCCTCCTCGGGTATACGTGCAACTCTGACCGACGTAACCGAGGACGCACTTCGCGCTACTCCGTCGACCGTGACCGCAACCCCCGAGATGACCGTGTGCGCTCTGCCCGAAAGTCCGCGTATCATACGCTCTGCATCTGCCTTGTCGCGCGGCTTGCCGAGTATCTCGCCGTCAAGGCAGACAACGGTATCCGCAGATATGACGGCAACGCCGCTCATATCGCGCTCGCGCTTGAGCTTTTCGTAGACGGCAAGTCCTTTTCTGCGCGCGAGCTCCTCGGTAAACTGCTGAGGATCGCTCTGCTCGCAGTGCTCGTCGGTGTCGGCAACGACTACCTCAAGCTCCACTCCAAGCCCGCAAAGTATTTCTTTTCTTCTGGGGGACGCTGATGCAAGAATTATCATTTTTTCACTTCCGTAGCTCTAATTAAAAGGCATAAGGGTACATCATACCATTATCCATTATAATTATATCACAATCAATAGGATTTTGCAAGAATGAATAATAACTTAATGGTAAAGAATTTATAAAAATTATTGAAATTTTTCTCGCTATGTAGTATAATAAAGAAAATCAGGAACGGAGGTAAAATATGCCGAACACCTATATTCCCGCCGTATTCGAGTACGAGCTCACCGACTCTACCAATACGCGCGCAAGAGAATACGCGGCAGACTCCGACTCCCCCGCTCTGCCCGCACTTTTCATCGCGGCAGAACAGACCGCGGGGCGCGGAAGGCTCGGACGCAGCTTTTATTCTCCCGCCGCCGTCGGACTCTACTCATCTCTCCTCTTCGAAGCTCCGCAAAACGAAGACAGGATGCTTTCCCTGACCTCACTTGCCGCAGTAGCCGCACTTGAGGAGATAGAGGAACGCTTTAGCATCAGGCTCGGCATAAAATGGGTCAACGACCTTTACCTTAACGAAAGAAAGGTCGCGGGAATACTCGCCGAGTCATTTGTGCACAAAAACCGCCGATATATAGTGCTCGGCATCGGCATAAATCTCTCGACCGAGCAATTTCCCGACGAGATCTCGGATAAAGCGGGTTCTATCGGACTTTGCGGTATTAAAAGAGACGCGCTCCGCGAGCTCGCGCTCGGCATCTTTTCGAGATTTCTCTCTCTCCTTGAAGCAAAGGACGTATCAAAGGCTATGCAGACCTATCGCGAAAATTCGATAGTGATCGGGCAAAGGATAAGCTTTGTCAAGGACGGAGAGCAATTGCAGGCTACCGCGCTCGACGTCACCGACATCGGTGCTCTGCTCGTAAGACTTGAGAGCGGCGACGATCTCCTTATCTCAACGGGTGAGATATCGATCTTTTTAGAGAATAAATAGGAGGTGCTTATGTCAAAATACAGCATCGGAATAGATTTCGGAACGCTTTCGGCGCGCGCGGTCATCGCCGACGTCGAAAACGGAAAAATAATAGGAGGATCAGAGGTGTTCGACTATCCTCACGGCGTCATCACCGAGCTTTTCGGAAAGCCGCTCCCCGAGGGATACGCGCTTCAGCACCCCCGCGACTATACGGACGCTCTCGAGCTTCTTATCCCCACGCTCGTAAATAAAAATTCCATTTCGCCCGCCGACGTTGTGTCAATTGCGATAGACTTTACCGCTTGCACCGTCTTTCCGCTCTCAAGCGACGGAACGCCGCTCTGCTTCGATAAGAAATATGAGCGCGAGCCCCACGCATACGCAAAGCTCTGGAAGCACGCAGGCGCGACTAAATACGCAAAAAAGATAGAGGACGCGGCAAGAAAGCACTCGGATATGCTGAAGCTCACGGGCAATATGATGTCGGGCGAGTTTATGTATCCAAAGCTCTATGAAACCTATATAGAAGCTCCGCACATATACAAGGAAACGGCGCGGTTTGTAAACGCGGGCGATTATCTCGCATCTCTGCTCGTCGGTCATTACGTTCACAGTATGGCTTACGCTACCATCAAGGAGCACTACGACAACTCAGAGTCGGGCGGATATCCCCCCCGCGCCTTCTTTGAGGAGATAGACGAAGGCTTTGCCGACGTTCTCGACAAGACGGGGCGCGAGCTTGACAAAGTCGGAGACTCCTGCGGAAATATATGCAAGGAATGGGCAGAACGGCTCGGACTTACCGAGAATACCGCTATAGCCGTGCCGATAGTTGACGCGCACGGACCGCTCGGCGCTATGGGTATCGAGGACGGAAAAGCCGTCGTCGCGCTCGGCACGTCGGCAGTAATGGCAGTGCTCTCTTCAAAATACGCATACGTCGACGGCGTGCTCTCTATCGGGCACGAGGCTACGGCAAAGGGTCTTACGACCTACGAGGCGGGAATACGCGCGATGGGCGACCTCTACGCGTGGTTTATAAACAACTGTCTGCCTGCAGAATACGAAAAGCGCGCAGAGCAGAGCGGAATGAATATCCACGCATATCTCCGCTCACTCGCAGAGAAGAAGGCGATCGGCGAGAGCGGACTCCTCGCGCTCGATTGGTGGAACGGAAACCGCTCGGTAATACCGAACGACAAGCTTTCGGGAATGATACTCGGTATGCGGCTCTCGACAAAGCCTGAGGACATATACCGCGCGATAATCGAGTCGACGGTATTCGAGCTTCGCAAGGTATATACCAACTACGTCTCGCAGGGCGTAGAGATCAAGAGCTTCGTCGCGGCAGGCGGTATCGCCGCTAAAGACCCGATGCTGATGCAGATACTTGCCGACGTTCTCAATATCGACGTCGACTGTCTGACGGTCAAGGAAGCCACGGCACTCGGCACGTCGGTCTGGGGCGCGGTCGCCGCAGGCTGTTACGGCTCGCTTGAAGAAGCGAGCGCAAAAATGAAACCGCCGATAGACAAGACCTATCACCCGATAGCAGAAAACGTCGAAAAATATGAAAAGCTCTACGAAAGATACTCCGAGCTCTACGAATATTTTGCCAAAAACAACGACGTTATGGAATTTTTGTACGACTTTAAATTTGAAAATTAAAACATAAAGAGAGGATCGAAAAATGAAACTTTCAGTAAGCTCTTATTCCTTCAGTCAGTACCTCAACAGCGGCAAGCTCACGCTGACCGACCTTCCCCGCGTTGCCCACGAGATAGGCTTTGACGCTATCGAGTACATCGATATCCCCGGTGAGACTCAACAGGCAAAGCTTGAGCTCGCGGCAAAGATCAAAGCCGAGGCTGACGCGCTCGGTATGCAGATCAATGCGTACACCATCGGCGCTTGTCTCTATCAGGAGACCGACGAAGCGTCGGACAAAGAGGTCGCGCGCCTCGTAGATCAGCTCGACGTTGCAGTTGCTCTCGGTGCAAAGGTGATGCGCCACGACGTAGTTTACGCTCTCGGTAAGACGGGCGCGGCTCGCTCGTTTGACGGTATGCTCCCCACGATCGTAAAGAACGCACAGAGAGTTGCCGACGAAGCGGCAAAGAGAGGTATCACCACCTGTACCGAAAACCACGGCTATATCTCGCAGGACAGCGACCGAGTTGAGCGTCTTTTCAACGCAGTTGCGAGAGACAACTTCGGCATACTCGTTGACATCGGTAATTTCGTATGCGTAGACGAGGATAACGTAAGAGCGGTATCCCGCCTCGCTCCCTACGCGGTCCACGTTCACGCAAAGGACTTCTACATCAAGGATTTCGGCTCTCGTCCTGAGGGCTGGGGCACTACCCGCGGACGCAGATATTTCTGCGGTTGCGTGCTTGGCGAGGGCGTAGTTCCCGTAGCTCAGTGCCTCGATATCATCAAGGCGACGGGCTACGATTCCTATTTCTCGCTTGAATACGAAGGCAAGATCGATTGCCTTGAGGGAATAAAGCGCGGATATAAGTATCTGCGTAGCCTCGACTGATAAGATTTGTACATATAAAGCCGCCTCTGCCGAAACGGCAGAGGCGTTTTGTGTCGATTTTGTTATAAAGAGTTGAAAATCAAATGAGCGTCATATCGCTTGTGCTCTTGGGTCGTCGAGGACGTCGATCCCTACAGATTTGTGAGGATTTGACGTAGGGCGGGGGTTTATCTCCCGCCGCAAAATAGCGGATCTAACAAAAAGGCTCTCCTCGGGAGTCGCTCCCCACAGTGTGGGGAGACGTCTGCGAAGCAGACAGAGGGGACGACGCGTCCGCGTGGACGCGTATGCGGACTGAGAGGGGGTGTGGTATTAAAAGATAGTAGCCGCACCTACCCTCTATCCGTCATCCTGAGCGGAACACCGAGATATAAGAAACGAAAGAGGCAGAAAACAACAATTCGGTGTGGAGTCGAACCCTTTTTCAGACCCGTAAGGGTGAAAAAGGGCGAACGAGGAGCTTGCCGACGAGTGAGGGATCTATAAAGGAATTTTATGTAAAGCCGTTATAATTCAAAAGTTACTTTTACACAAAAGGGTTACATAAAACCGCTTAGTAGATCCCGAAAATTGTCTTGACAATTTTCGCTTTTGTGCGGAGTCGCTATATTACCGCTCCTCCTTCCAAAAGTTCGACTGCGCTCAGGATGACGGATAGATGAGTTGTGCAGTAAATGTGCGTAGCCGTGAGTGCAGATGTGATTTGATTGCGACATCGGGAGCACCAAGGCGCTCCCCTACCGAGAATGTTGGGATTTGCTTCAAAGATAATAGCCGCACAAAGATACAATTAAAATAAAAAAAGAGTTTTGGGTAGCGATGAGCTGTCCCAAAACTCTTCCTTAGAAAAATTATTTATTATAAAATTTTATCCGCATAAACCAACCTTGAACTAAAAATTTCCTCATTCAAGTTCTTTGGTGCCACCTTTCTCGAAAGAAAGGTGGCATTATTTTTATTACTATCTTAGTCCTTCTTCTTTGCAACGAATGCTACGCCGAGGATAGAAGTGAGAACTACTGCGGATACGCCTATAACGCTGCCGCATCCCTTCTTCTCTTCCTTAGGCTCGGTTGCCTTGTCGGTTGCCTTGGGAGCCTCGGTCACCTTTTCGGTAGGCTTCTCAGTCTCGTTATTCTCTTCGTCGCCCTTATTCTCTTCATCATCCTTGTTCTCTTCGTCGTCCTTGTTCTCTTCGTCGTCCTTGTTCTCTTCGTCGTCCTTGTTCTCTTCGTCGTCCTTATTCTCTTCGTCGTCCTTATTCTCGTCGTCGTCACCGGGAGTGTCGGGCTCATCGGGAGTATCCGGTTCATCGGGAGTGTCCGGCTCGTCGGGAGTATCCGGCTCATCGGGAGTGTCGGGCTCATCGGGAGTATCCGGCTCGTCGGGAACTTCCGGC
>SVSY01000070.1 GCA_015064065.1 Oscillospiraceae bacterium | reverse complement strand
GAATCGGGCGTGCCGAGGTGTACCGTGACAGTCTCGGGTATGAATGGCAGATTGGCGTTCATTATTATGCCTCCTTAAAGGTCGGGAGCTTCGGACTCATTGTAGGAGATCTCGCTATAGAAGCGTTCGCTTACGGGAACGAGAACTGCGGGTTGTACCGATACTATAGAAGAATATACGGGTATGCTCTGGAATGATACGGGAACGTAGCCCTCCTTGAAGATGTCCACGTTCCAACTTGAAAAGGGAACTGCTTCTCCGGGGTGTTCGGATAGCTCTCGCGGCGGGGCGGGGAGCTCGACCTTTTGAGTGATGCCGTCCATATCGCTCGTCAGCGTATAGAGCACGCCCGATGCATCAGGCGCGCTTGATCTGATATTGACGGTCGCGTTTTGCAGTGGAATAGCGCCCAGAGCCGTTGATACACGGACTACGAGATAGCCTATCTCACTCTGACTTAGGTTTGGAGAGGGGGTTGAATTTTGCTCCATAGGTTACTCCTTTGCTTATAAATATGGTAAACATACGGTAGGTGTTCAAAGCCTGCAAAAAAGCTTCAGTGCATCCTTGTCGCATATCTTTTTTGCGTGCTCGCCGAGATACAGAGAGAGCACGGAGGGGTCTTCTGCTCTGCCGTATTCGCTTATAAATGAAAATTCGCAGATGGGAAGCATATCGTACAGATCGTCACATACGCTGTCTTCAAAATTTAAGATAAGAAACCATATGCCATCCTCGTCTACGAATACCGAGGCAGAAATGTCCTCTCCGCTTTCATACAGACGCTTGCATACGTTTATCAGATGTGAGAGGCGTTCAAATCTGAATGCCCGTTCGCTTTTCTTCTTTTTTTGCAGGCTGTTTTTCTTGTTATACGTGGGTTCAGCGTTCTTTTCGCTATCGAGTGCGCCGAGCTTTGTGATAAAAAGCTCACAGCCGCCGTCCTTTGAGGGATAGAGCTGCAGCAGCACTCGGTATCCCGACGTGTCGAACCCGTGATCCTCTTTGGCTTTATGCAAAATGTCGCAAAAAAGCTTCTTGGCGTCGGGATCTGCGTAATCGAGAGCCGAGGCTTCAAGACTCCTCTTTTCGAGCTCATCAGAGTCAAGCGTCACCTTCAGCTTGCTTTCGCTTATTATTAAGTATTCCATCGTTTGCTCCTTGTTTGTGGATAGGTTTATTATATTATAAGCGCGAGGACTCAAAAATGGTACCCCTAAAAATATGGAAAAGACGACGTAACAAAATACAGTTGACGAAAGTGCCGTCAAGTGATATAATAGTAATGTAGCCAATAAGAGCGCCATCAAGCGTCTCTGGCAAAAAATACTTGACGGACAGATGGATAAAATGGGCGTACATTGAATTGTATGTGTGTATTTCTTGTCCGTATGTAAAAATTTCGGAGGAAGGATGAGATACAACAAAGAAAGCTGTGCAATTGAAATATCTCTTGAGGAGCTCTGTCTCCTTGCTCTCAGACGCGGTGATCTCGATTCGCCTCCGCTTAAGATAGAGCCGATCGATGACGAGGGGATATATTACAGACTTCAATCCGAGGCGGGTGCGTATTACAATCCGAATATGGAGCTCTCTTGCACCTCATCACGCGGCGGAATATACTATACCGTGAGCACGCTTGCCGACGGAGTTATACGCAGAGCCGAGGGCAGTGTCGTTGATAAGCTCAAGAGCGTAGGCGCAAAGGGGTATCTTGCACCGCCCGACGATCTGACGCTTGCTATGCTGAAATGTTCTGCGTATTTTTTGTGCATAAAGGAGGATCTTCCCTACGTAAAAGGTAGGGTGAGCTACGTTTGCGCGGGCAAGAAGCTGAAATATTTTTACTACGATTTTGCGCGTGTCGAGCTTATGGGCTTCTATAATTCCCTGCTTGACAGGGTAGAGCGGCGCGCAAGGCTCGCTATCCTGCGCGAGACCGAGGAGCTTGAGAGCGCGGCGAACGCGACCTTCCCTTACGGCGAGCTTCGCGAGGGTCAGGAGATGATGATACGCGAAGCCTATTCGGCTATCAAAAGAGGAAAAAGGCTTTTTGTCGAAGCACCGACGGGCACGGGGAAGACGATATCCGCACTCTTTCCTGCGGTAAGAGCGCTCGGCAAGGGCGAGTGCGACAAGATATTTTATCTGACACCCAAGACCGCTACGCGCCGCGAAGCCTTTTTGGCGGCGGCTAAGCTTCATTCTGCGGGAGCTCTGACAAGAACTGTTATGATAAGTGCAAAGGAACAGACGTGTCCGTGCAGAAATTCGGGTATCAGCAACAGAAATGCCTGCTCGTCCGTCTATTGTGAGTATTCGAGAGGGTATTACGACCGAGTCGAAGGGGCTCTGTGCGAGATGCTCGAAAATTACCGAGGATATTCGAGAAGCCTTATCGAGCAGGTCGCAAAAAAGCATAGAGTATGTCCGTATGAGCTCTCGCTCGATCTGTCCGAGCTCTGCGACGTGATAATATGCGATTATAACTACGTTTTCGATCCGAGCGTTTATTTTCGCAGATATTTTGGAAACGACCGCAAAGCAGAAAAATACGTATTCCTCGTTGACGAGGCGCACAACCTTGCCGACAGAGCGCGCGATATGTACTCGGCACAGCTCAGCCTGTCGGAATTTGAGTCGATAGGTGCGGTGCTGGCTGCCGACAGCTCGGCAGGTGAGCTTGAAAAGCTGACGGCTCCCGTCATAAGCGCGATACGCTCGGTAAAAAAGCTTTGCCGAGATGAGCTTGTAAGAGATGAGAACGGAGAGGAGATGGGCTTTTATATGAGCTCGTCGCCGATAGAAAAGATAATAGACGCGCTTACGGCGTTCAAAAAGAAGGGCGATCTTTGGCTTTATAAAAACGAAAACAGCCCGATATACGAGCTGCTTGCACCGCTTTGCGCGTCGGTACGCAGATTTTTGTGCGTTTGTGAGTATTTCGACAGCAATTTCAGATTTTACGCACAGATAAGCGGCGGAGATATCGCGGTAAGGATATACTGCCTTGACCCATCGGATATACTCGATTCGCTATTTTGCCGCGCGAGTGCTTCGGTGCTCTTTTCGGCAACGCTGACACCGATAGACTATTTTCGCGACGTGCTCGGCGGAGCAAAAAACGCGATCACGCTCTCTCTGCCGTCTCCTTTTTGCTCTGAGGACCTCTGCGTAGCCGTAGCTGATTACGTAAACACCCGACTTGATACGCGCGAGGATAACGCTAAGCGCTTTGCCACAGTGATCGCCGCGACAGTCACCTCGCGGGCGGGGAACTATATTGCGTATTTTCCGTCCTATCAATGTCTGGAGCAGACCTATGCCGCATTCGTTAAGAAATATCCCAAGGTAGAGACCGTCTGCCAGAAAAAGTATATGAGTGCTAAGGAGCGCGATGAGTTCCTTGCCGCGTTCAAGGACGACGTAGGGCATCTGCGCGTGGGCTTTTGCGTTCTCGGCGGTGTTTTTTCGGAGGGCGTCGACCTTCCCGGAAGCAGACTTATAGGCTCGATAATATTCGGAGTAGGTCTGCCCGGACTTTCAAACGAGCGCAATATAATGCGTGAGTATTTTGATATGCGCGGAGAAGAGGGAATGGGCTACGACTATGCCTACACTTTCCCCGGGATGAACGACGTTTTACAGGCGGCGGGCAGAGTTATACGAACAGCTAACGACTGCGGAGTCGTGGTGCTTGCCGACGACAGATATGCAACGCCCAAATACAGAGCGCTTTTTCCAAAGCATTGGCAAGGGGTACAATATGCAGGAAATGCAAGTTCGCTTGCAGAAATTATTCGTAGATTTTGGGAAAATCGGTCTTAAAACGCGAAAAGTATAATTTTTTTGCAAAAATCAAAAATAATTCTTGCTTTTTTAAAAAATGTATGATACAATATATTGGATTATGAAAAAACGTTGCTAAAAGACGTCAGTTTTGATCTCCACGGAGGAATTATGCAGTATTCGCAGCTAACTAAAGAAGAATTGATATTGCTCAAGCAAGAGCTTGAGAATGAATATAAGGCGTTCCTTGACGAGAAGCTTTCGCTCGATCTTTCGAGAGGTAAGCCCGGAAAAACTCAGCTCGATCTTATGACCGGAATGCTCGACTGTATCTCAAGTGCAGAGGATTGCATAGCAGAGAACGGAACCGATTGCCGTAACTACGGAGTTCTTGACGGTATACCCGAGGCAAAGAAGCTCTTCTCGGACCTTTTGGGAATACCCACCTCAAATCTCTTTATCGGCGGTAACTCTTCGCTTAACCTTATGTATGACTCGCTCGCACGCGCGATGCTCTACGGAGTTGTCGGCGGTGAGTGCCCTTGGTCGAAGATAGAGAAGGTGAAGTTCATCTGCCCCGCACCGGGTTACGACCGCCATTTTGCTATATGCGAGTCTTTAGGCATCGAGATGATATACGTTCCTATGCTCCCCACGGGACCCGATATGAACAAAGTAGAGACGTTGGTCGCCGTAGACCCCGCAATAAAGGGAATATGGTGCTGTCCGAAATACTCCAATCCCGACGGATATACCTATTCGGACGAGACGGTAGAGAGACTTGCTAAAATGAAGACCGCCGCACCCGATTTCAGAATATTCTGGGATAACGCGTACGCTGTACACGAGCTTTATGCAGAGGGCGGCGACGTGCTTGCGGATATATTTGAGGAATGTCTTAAATACGGCACGCAGAACAGAGTTCTTTATTTTGCGTCGACCTCTAAGATATCCTTCCCCGGCTCAGGCGTGGCTATCCTTGCCGCATCCGAGGAAAATCTCAAGCAGATCAAGTCGATACTCGGTATACAGACTATCGGCTACGACAAGATAAACCAGATAAGACACGTAAAATATTTCAAGAACGCAGAGAACATCAAAAAGCATATGATGCTTCTTGCCGAGGTCATACGCCCCAAGTTCGAGATAGTTGAGAGCGTTCTCTCGTCTGCACTTGACGGCACGGGCGCGGCTCATTGGAACAGACCCAAGGGCGGATATTTCGTAAGCCTTTACTCAGAAGAGGGCTGTGCTAAGCGCACCTATCAGCTCTGTAAGGACGCGGGAGTAGTGCTCACCAACGTCGGCGCTACCTACCCTTACGGAAAAGACCCGTTCGACAGCAATATCCGTATCGCTCCCACCTTCCCCTCGAACGAGGATCTTAAGAAGGCTATGGAGGTGTTTACCGTTTGTCTGAGACTTGCGGTAGTTGAAAAGTTTCTTGCATTGAAATAATAAAAATAGGGCTGCCCTCGGCAGCCCTGTTTTTAAAGGAGAAGTAATGAAAAAAGCGACACAGAGAAGTGAAAATCCTTATAAGAATACCGACACGAACAAACGGTATTATACCTACGACTACTATCTGCGTCAAAGATTTGGTGCTAAGGTCGCAAAGATACCGCTCGATATGGGTCTTAGCTGTCCGAATATCGACGGAAGATGCGGTGTCGGCGGGTGTATATATTGCTCGGGAAGAGGAAGCGGAGATTTTGCCGAAAGCCCGATGCTTTCGATAAAGGAGCAGTACGCACGCACGCGCGAAAAACTTTCGTCAAAGTGGAGCACGGCAAGCTGTATAGCCTATTTTCAGGCTCACACCAATACATACGCGCCGCTTGAATTTCTGCGAGAGAGGTTTGAAGAAGCGCTCGCGCTTGACGGCGTGGTCGGGCTCAATATCGCAACGCGTGCCGATTGCCTTGAAGACAGCGTTTGCGAATATCTTGCAGAGCTTTCCGAGCGCACGGTGCTCACTGTCGAGCTCGGACTTCAGAGCTCGTCGGACACGACGGCAAAAAAGATAAACAGAGGACACAGCTATGCAGAGTTCTTGGAGGGATATAAAAAACTGCGCGCGGCATCGGATAAGATAGAGATATGCGTGCATATCATTTTCGGACTTCCCGACGAGAGCCGCGAGGATATGATGCGTACGGTGCGAGACGTGGCGGCGTTGCGACCCGATCAGGTCAAGATACATCTGCTTCACGTTCTGCGAGGAACTGCTATGGCGGACATTTACGCGCGCGGAGAATACACACCGCTCGAAAAGGACGAATACGTCGCGCTCGTCGCAGATGCGATCGAGCTCTTGCCGACCGATACCGTAGTCGCGCGCGTTACGGGCGACGGAATGGCAGAGGATCTGCTCGCACCCGATTGGAGTCGCAAAAAGGTTTCGGTCATAAACGATATAGACAAGCTTCTGTACGAGCGAAATTCCTATCAGGGAATAAAAAATTAAAATATCCTGTAACCTTTCTTGATTTTTGGCGACATACTTTATGAGGAAAGGAGATTGACCTATGCTTAACTTTATAAAAAACAAGATATCATACGTAATAATATTCGCGATATCATTGGCGCTCTCGCTTGTCTACTTTTTGCTGATGTTGGATAAGGACATTATAAACTCTTTTGTGCTGTGCCTTTGCTTGATCGCGATAGGTGGAGTGTGCCGACTTTTTGCTAAAAAATTCGGGGTTGCGAGTGTTACGGCAACCGTGACTGCCGTGGTGGTATATTGGGTGTATGCTGCGATCAATTCCGGCGGATACGTATTCCTCGCTCTGCTTAATTTGCTTTTTCCAACGATATTTATAGTGGCGGTCATGACCTTGTTTGCTTTCGGCGATATGACGGTAAGCATTTTTTTGTATCTTCTTAAAAGCAAACGCAAGAAGCAAGAAGAGGCAGGAGATAACAGAGGTTATTCGAAAGCGGCACTGATCACATATCCCATATTTGCGTTCTGTGCCTTTGCTTTCGGAATGGTACTGTTTATAATAAAGGCTGAAGAAATAACGATGCCCTCACCTCCGGGAAGCTGGTTTGGACCGGCAATAACACTGCTTTTCATTATGCTTGCGGCTTTAGGACTATTTTTTGTTGCGGCGATAATTATCAGCGCGCTTATGGATAAAAAAGCAAAAATATCGTTTCTGCTTATTATTGCGATCTCTATGCCTATCTTTCAGTTTTGTACGGCGAACAGTCTGTTCTTTTACGGTCAGCCGTTACACTTTACGATAGAAGAGGGCGGGATATTTTACCCTATATACGAGTCGAAAAACACGAACTCGCATTTTGAGAACAAGCACGATCGGTATGATATATGGAAGCATTGTCACTTTGTGCATTCGGAAGTGATCGCTTATGGGCGCGGCTCGCTTTTTAACTGTATCATAGGTCATCTCGATGCTACAGCGCAACCGAGCCATTACATGATAGAAGTGGATGCGGGTTTTGGAAGTAAGGTCGAATATTTCGAGGTCTATCTGACACCGAGGTCCGATATAAAACCCGAGCAAATAAGTATTTGGATAGAGGAAGAGGATACAGATCTGCGTTTCACATCTTTTAAGGGGGCACGCGTTGAGCTCTCAAGAGAGGATCTTCCCGACGGAAGAATAAAGCTGATCCTCCTTCCTATAGTCGATCCCAACGTCGAGCGCGGAGATACACGCGTCGTACTTAACTACGATATTGAATAACAAAAAACGGCTGAGCGAAAGCTCAGCCGTTAAATTTTATATCATTCATCAAAAAGCGGTGTGGAAAGGTATCTTGCGCCTGTGTCGGGAAGAAGTGCGACGATGGTCTTGCCTCGGTTTTCGGGCAGGAGCGCAAGCTCGGTCGCTACGTGAAGAGCCGAGCCCGAGGTGATACCGCAGAGTATGCCCTCAAGTCGTGCAAGCTCCTTTGCGGTCGCGTAGGAGTCGGCTTCGCTTACCGAGATGACGCGGTCGACAAATTCGGGCTTGAAATTATCGGGGATAAAGTTCGCGCCGATACCCTGAAGTCCGTGTGCACCGCTCTTTCCCTTTGTGATAAGTGGAGACGAGGAGGGCTCGACTCCGATTATCTGAACGTCGGGGTTCTGCGATTTGAGATATTCGCCAACTCCGCTGATAGTTCCGCCCGTTCCGATGCCCGCTACGAAAATATCTACCTTGCCCTCGGTATCGCGCCATATCTCAGGACCCGTCGTGATTCTGTGCGCCTTGGGGTTGGAGGGGTTGGAGAACTGCGCGGGGATATAAGCTGAGGGAAGAGAAGCGGCAAGCTCCTCTGCCTTGGCTATAGCGCCTGCCATACCGAGATTTCCGTCTGTGAGGATTATTTCTGCACCGTAAGCTCTCAAAAGCTTTATGCGCTCTATGCTCATAGTGTCGGGCATAGTGAGTATGACCTTATATCCGAGTCTTGCGGATATCGCGGCAAAGCCGATACCGGTATTTCCACTTGTGGGTTCGATTATTACCGTACCTTCCTTAATGAGTCCTGCAGCTTCTGCGTCAGCTATCATCTGTGCCGCGGCGCGATCCTTTGCGCTTCCTGCGGGATTGAGATATTCGAGCTTGCAGAGAAGTCGCGCTCCGTCGGCGTATTCTGCGGAATAATTATTTACACTGAGCAAGGGGGTGTTTCCGATAAGCTCAAGAATGCTTTCGTATATCATATCTTCTCCTTTGAATGCTAAAAAGTAAATAACCGTACATAGAGGTGAGAACTATGTACGGTCATTATTACATATTGTTGAGAGCTTTTGTGAACTGGCTCTTCTTGCGAGCAGCAGCGTTCTTGTGGATGATTCCACGAGCAGCAGCCTTGTCGATCTTCTTGACAGCAACTTTGTAGGTCTCCTGAGCGAGAGCGGTATCGCCTGCAGCTACAGCAGCCTGATACTTCTTGATATCTGTCTTGAGCTCTGTCTTGAACATCTTGTTCTGAAGAGTCTTGGTCTTTGTAACGAGAACACGCTTCTTTGCACTTTTAATATTCGGCATTGATTTTTACCTCCATTGTTAATGATAAATAAGAATCTAAAAGCGGCTCGTATGAGAGGGTACGCACCGCATTCGTCCATACATTGATATATAATATCACAAAACCTTTTATTTTGCAATACCTTTTTTGAAAAAAGTTTAATTTTTTTTGCAAAAGTTTTTTTGACCTCCTCATTCGAGCGCTAAATTACGAAAATACGCAGAAAAAACAAAAAATATGCAGATTTTTCAAAAAAGATAAAAAAATTTCAAAAAAACTCTTGACATATCTTGACAAACGTGCTATAATTGTAAACTGCATTATAATTGCTTATTATGCCTTTTTGCGCCCCCAAGCAAAAAAACCGAACCGACGAAGTTCACGTTTTTTCGATATATATATTATATGCGTGCAGGGGAGTTAAAGGCGAGTAGGCAGCGCTTCCGTGTTCCGCGGCGGAATGGTCAGCGGGTAATACTTTGAATGGAGTGGATGAATTAATGGTCAACGTAAAAGAAACAAAGCTTGGTCAGAACACGAGAATGAGCTTTTCAAAATCGAGCTTCCCGTGTGAGCTTCCGAATCTGGTTGAGGTGCAGACAAAATCTTTCAAGTGGTTCTTGGAAGAGGGTCTTATGGAGGTACTTCGCGATATCTCTCCCATCACCGACCATTCGGATAATCTCGTCATAGAATTCGTATCGTATTCTATCGACCAGAAACCTAAATACACAGTCGAGGAGTGTAAAGAGCGTGACGCTAACTATGCAGCGCCCCTCAAGGTAAACGTCAGACTTACCAACAAGCTTACGGGCGAGGTAAAGCAGACCGATATCTTTATGGGTGATTTCCCGATAATGACAGAGACGGGAACCTTCGTTATCAACGGAGCAGAGCGTGTTATCGTATCGCAGATCATTCGTTCTCCCGGTATGTATTACGACAATACTATAGATAAATCGGGTAAGGAAATATACAGCACTCAGGTCATTCCTTACAGAGGAGCTTGGCTTGAATACGAGGTCGATGCGTCGGGCGTTATGTACGTTCGTATCGATAAGACCCGTAAGCTTCCTCTTACTATGTTCGTAAGAGCTCTCGGTCTTGAGAACAGAGAGGATATCTATGCGCTTCTCGGAGACGAGGAGGCACTCACTCTTACGTTTGATAAGGACGAGTCCGAGGCACTTGCACTTCACGCAGGTACGAATCCTTACGTTGAGGCACTTAAGGAGATATACAAGAAGCTCCGTCCCGGCGAGCCTGCTCTCGTAGAGCCTGCTCAGACTCTGATAAATAACTACTTCTTCGATTGCAAGCGTTACGACATCGCATCGGTAGGTAGATATAAGTTCGACAAGAAGATGGCTATTCATAGCCGTATCAGAGGTCATAAGCTTGCTGCTCCCGTAGTAAGTCCCATCACGGGCGAGATCATCTTCGAGGCAGGAAAGCTTCTTAATAATGAGGAAGCACACCGCATTGAAAATGCCGGTGTTAACGACGTGCGCCTTGAGCTTGACAACGGACAGATAATCAAGGTACTTTCCAACAATACCATATACCCCGAGCATATCCTCGGCTACGGCCTTGAGGACTGCGGCGTAAACGAGAAGGTACGCATTCCCGTCCTTCTTGAGATCGCAGAGGCTTGCGGCGACGACGTTGACGCAGTTAAGGCTATGGTCAAGGAAAGAATGGCTGACCTTTGTCCCAAGTGCTTGACGAAGGACGATATCTTCGCATCTATCAACTACCTGCTCAACCTTATGCACGGTGTTGGTGTCAAGGACGATATCGACCACCTCGGCAACCGCCGTATCCGTTCTGTCGGTGAGCAGCTCCAGAATCAGCTCCGCATCGGCTTTACCAGAATGGATAAGATAATAAAGGAAAGAATGACTATTCAGGACGGCGAGAAGCTCACCCCCGGTGCGCTTATCAATACGAAGCCTGTTACCACCGTTATCCGTGAGTTCTTCGGTTCTTCTCAGCTCTCGCAGTTTATGGACCAGAACAATCCGCTCGCAGAGCTCACTCATAAGAGACGTCTCTCGGCACTCGGTCCCGGCGGTCTTTCCAGAGAAAGAGCATCCTTCGACGTCCGTGACGTTCACTACACCCACTACGGCCGTATGTGTCCTATCGAGACTCCCGAAGGTCCTAACATCGGTCTTATCTCCTACCTTACAACATACGCAAAGATAAACGATTACGGCTTCATCGAAGCACCCTTCCGTAAGATCGACAAGGCAACGGGAAGAGTTACCGACGAAGTTGAATATATGACTGCCGACAGAGAGGATAACTTCGTTATCGTTCCCGCAAACGAGCCTATCGACGAGAACGGCTACTTTATCCACGACAGAGTTACTGCGCGCGATAAGGGCGAGTTCGTAGAGAGAGCTCCCTCTGAGGTCGACTATATGGACGTCTCGCCCAAGATGGTCGTATCCGTAGCTACCGCAATGATCCCCTTCCTTGAGAACGACGATAACTCGCGTGCACTTATGGGATCTAACATGCAGAAGCAGGCAGTTCCGCTTATGGTCACCGACAGCCCGATAGTTGGTACGGGTATGGAGTACAAGGCGGCAGTTGACTCGGGCGTCGTTATCCTTGCTAAGAACGACGGTGTGGTAGAGCGCGTTGACGCTACCAAGATCGTTGTCCTTTGCGAAGACGGACACAAGGACGTTTACGAGCTTATCAAGTTCAAGAAAACTAACCAGGGCACCTGCTTTAACCAGCGTCCCGTCGTTTCCTGCGGCGACACTGTAACAAAGGGTCAGGTAATAGCTGACGGTCCCGCTACCGCGAACGGCGAGATCTCGCTCGGTAAGAACGCTCTTATCGGATTTATGACCTGGGAAGGCTACAACTACGAGGACGCAGTTCTTCTTAACGAGCGCCTCGTAAGAGACGACGTTTATACGTCGCTCCATATAGAAGAGTATACCCACGAAGCAAGAGATACCAAGCTCGGACCGGAGGAGATAACCCGCGAGATACCCAACGTTGGTGAGGACGCACTTAAGGACCTCAACACCGAAGGTATCGTTAAGAAGGGTACTGAGGTAAGAGCAGGTGATATCCTTGTAGGTAAGATCACTCCCAAGGGAGAGACCGAGCTTACCGCAGAGGAAAGACTGCTTCGCGCTATCTTCGGCGAAAAGGCAAGAGAGGTAAGAGATACCTCGCTCCGTCTGCCCCACGGTGAGTCGGGTATCGTCGTAGACGTTAAGGTATTTTCACACGAGCACAACGACGACCTGCCTGCAGGCGTAAACAAGGTCGTAAGAGTATATATCGCACAGAAGAGAAAGATATCTGTCGGAGATAAGATGGCAGGACGTCACGGAAACAAGGGTGTCGTTTCGCGCATACTTCCTCCCGAGGATATGCCTTTCTTGGCTGACGGTACTCCTCTTGACATCGTGCTCAACCCCCTCGGCGTTCCTTCGCGTATGAACATCGGTCAGGTGCTCGAGGTACACCTCGGTATTGCAGCAAGAAAGCTTGGCTGGAAGATAATGACCCCTGTATTCGACGGAGCAAACGAGAGAGATATCGTTGAGTGCTTGCGTATGGCGGGCAACTCGCGTAAGATCCTCCCCGGAGAGAACGTTGACGGTAAGCCCCTCTTTATCGAGACTACCGA
>SVSY01000069.1 GCA_015064065.1 Oscillospiraceae bacterium | reverse complement strand
AACTCAAAACAAAACTGACACCACTCGAAAAGCGATGTCAGTTCGTTGCTTAATTCTTAAATATGCTACCCACAAGGGGCTTTTTGTACTGTCCGCACAATTTGGGGCAGTTCAACTCGCAAGCTGTTTTTTATTATTACGATCTTAATAGTACATAGCTCCGCCCGCAGCACTGCCTGCAGCAGCACTAGCAAGACTTATTATCATAGCAAAGAAGTAGATAAATATAAATACCGATACAACAATAGTAAGAGCGCCGTAAACAGTTCCCACGATATTGCAGATCTTAGCAACACCTATGTACTTATCGGCTTTAAGCTTCTCCTCATATTTAGCAAGCAAGGTAAACACGAACGCTATGATACCGGCGGGCTGACAGCAGATGACCATATTGATTATAGACCATACGAGCATTCCCACGTTGAGCGTGGGCTTATTCTCGACCGCCTGCTCGGGAGCTACGGGGTCTACAGCAACTTTTCCGCATTGTTTGCAAAAGACCAAACCTTCTTCGATCTCCGCACCGCAATATTTACAAAACATAATATCTTCCTTTCAAATTCGGGTGATTTTGAGATATCCTCTTTTTTATAATATCACATATATCTCGTTTTGTCAATACTGTTTTATACTTTTTCAAATCCGTGTATAAACCCGTCGGGGCGCGCCGAGCATATATCTCCGCCAATAACGCGGTTTCGGTAAACTATCACGTTCGCGTATACCTTTCCTTGCTCTCCGTCATAGTTGGTTATCTCATAGGTGTAGCGCATCACCTTTTTTCTCTTGTATTTAGAAAGATCGAGTCCCTGACGCTTCTGTATCTCGTTATAGCCCGTAAATATCTTGTCAAATTCTTCGGGTATGGTTATCTCTACGCTCTCAATGGGCGCTCCGCTGACCTTCCAACCAAACTGCGACAGAAAATTCGCCGCATCTTCGTCGGTGCGTATCTTATCGTAGCTTATCTCCTTTTCATTTCCCGTAGTTATGTACCCGAGCTCCCCTCCGTCGTATCCGGGAATAAAGGTTATCATAGTTATAAGTGCGGTAAGCGCAACGCACACAACAGCAAAGAATTTCAATGTGCTTGCCCTGAGTGAATATACGAACATGGTGCTTCCTCCCAAAATATTTTCTATCACATCTATATGTAAAAAAAGCTGTAATTATGAAAAATATTTTTACTTGCAAAAAATTAACCTTCCTACCGTTAAAAATACGGTTTACCTTATTGACACGACGGTCTTTAAGTGATATAATAAGATGATATATATTTTTAGAAAGGCAAGGCTTTTTACACTATGAAATGGACGTCATTAAACGACCTTCGCGAAAAGTATCTCGCATTCTTCGAGTCTAAGGGACACCTCAGACTTCCCTCTTTTCCGCTGGTTCCTATTAACGACAAATCTCTTCTTTTGATCAACTCGGGTATGGCTCCTATGAAGAAATACTTCACAGGTGAGGAGATCCCTCCCCGCAACAGAGTCACCACCTGTCAGAAATGTATCCGTACACCTGACCTTGAGCGCGTAGGTCACACCGCGCGTCACGGCACTTTCTTTGAAATGCTCGGAAACTTCTCGTTCGGCGATTATTTCAAGGACGAGGCTATTCCGTGGGCTTGGGAGTTCCTCACCGAAACTCTCGAGATCCCGAAGGAGCTTCTCTGGCCCTCTATCTACGAAAACGATGAGGAGGCTTACGAGATCTGGGTAAACAAGATCGGCGTAGATCCCTCCCACGTAGTTCGTCTGGGCAAGGCTGATAACTTCTGGGAGCACGGCTCAGGCCCTTGCGGTCCTTGCTCCGAGATATACTTCGACCGCGGAATAAAGTACGGCTGCGGTTCTCCCGACTGTAAGCCCGGTTGCGACTGCGACAGATTTATGGAGATCTGGAACAATGTGTTCTCGCAGTTCAACAACGACGGAAACGGCAACTACACCGAACTTGCACAGAAAAACATCGATACCGGTATGGGACTTGAGCGTCTCGCTTGCGTAATGCAGGGCGTTGACAATATGTTCGAGGTAGACTCTATCCGCAAGGTCATCGACAACGTTTGCGCTATCTCGGGCAAGAGCTACGGAAATGACGATAACAACGATATCTCTATCCGCGTTATCACCGACCACTCCAGAAGCGCTATGTTTATGATAGCCGACGGCGTTATCCCCTCCATTGAGGGTCGCGGATACGTTCTGCGCAGAATTATCCGCCGTGCTTGCCGCCACGGAAAGCTTCTCGGCATCAACCATCCTTTCTTAGTAGAGACAGTCACGACCTCTATTGAGGAGAGCAAGTGCGCTTATCCCGAGCTCGACGAAAAGCGAAACTATATTCTCAAGGTCATTTCTATGGAAGAAGACAGATTTGATGCTACTATCGATGCAGGTCTTTCTATCCTTTCTGACCTTATCCGCGGTGCTTTGGCTAAAAATGCTGACGTTATCTCGGGCGAAGAGGTATTCAAGCTCTACGACACCTTCGGATTCCCGATAGACCTTACCCGTGAGATCGCAGCTGAAAGCAATCTCAATATTGATGAAGAGACCTTCGCTTCTCTTATGCTCGCACAGAAGAAGCGCGCAAGAGAGGCAAGAGCAAATATCGGCGGATGGGACGAGTCCTCCAAGTCTCTCCTTTCCGACCTTCCCAAGACCGAATTTACGGGATACACCGACTACAGAAGCACAGCTAAGGTACTTGCTATACTTACCGATGCAGGAATCGTTGACTCTGTAAATGAGGGCGATTGCTCCATAATCCTTGACAGAACTCCCTTCTACGGCGAGGGCGGCGGTCAGGTCGGCGACGTTGGTACTATCTATTCGGACAGCTTTATGGCAAAGGTATACGACACCAAGAAGACCGACGGAGTTTACGTTCACGTTTGTACGGTTGCAAACGGCACTCTCAGCGTAGGCGACACAGTCACCGCTGATATTGAGGACGCTCGCCGTGACGCTATCCGCCGTAATCACTCGGCTGCTCACTTGCTTCAGGCGGCTCTCCGCTCTGTTCTCGGAAACCACGTCGAGCAGGCAGGCTCTTACGTAAACGAGGAGCTTTGCAGATTTGACTTTACTCATTTCGCGGCTCTCACAAGCAGCGAGATCGCGGCTGTTGAGGCCCTTGTAAACGCTAATATCCTCGTTGCAAACGAGATAGTAACTATGGAGACCGACATAGAGACGGCAAAGAAGCACGGCGCTATGGCACTCTTCGGAGAAAAGTACGGCAAGACCGTTCGTATGGTAAAGATGGGCGACTTCTCTACCGAGCTCTGCGGCGGTACTCACTGCGACAACACAGGCAAGATCGGTCTGTTCAAGATCGTATCCGAAAGCAGCGTAGCTGCAGGCGTACGCCGTATCGAAGCAGTAACGGGTCTCGGCGTTCTCAAGCTTCTCGCTGACAAGGATGCACTTATCAACGAGACTGCATCCGAGCTCAAGGTCCCCAATCCCGCAGATCTCTCCAAGCGTGCAAATCAACTCGTAGTTGATCTTCACAACGCCCGCAAGGAGATCGAAGCGCTTAACGCAAAGCTTGCTTCCTCTAAGCTCGGTGACATACTCGCTTCGGCAAAGCAGGTGGGAGCAGTTAAACTTATCGCAACAAAGCTTTCCGATATGCAGCTTGATGCGGCTCGCACACTTGCAGACGATATCAAAGCAAACCACGCAGATACCGTAGCAGTTCTGGCTGTCGCTGCGGCAGACAAGCTCAACTTCATCGCAGTTGCAGGCAAGGATGCCGTATCCGCAGGTGCACACGCAGGCAAGCTCGTAGGAGCTGTCGCAGCCGCTACAGGCGGCAAGGGCGGCGGACGTCCTGACAGTGCTATGGCAGGCGGCAAGGACGCCGACAAGATCGACGAAGCACTTGCACTCGCAGAGTCTGCACTCGCATCTATGCTTAAGTAATAAAATACTGATTAAAAACCCAAAATCAAAAACCGCTTTGACATCGATCAAAGCGGTTTTTTGTATATGCCCTTTTATTGACAAAAATGGCTGTCGCGCAGCGACAGCCATTTGAGTTTGAGAGAAGTATTGCTCTTCTCTTTTTTTGTTTTGCGGTATTAGTCTGCAGTAAGACCCGAACGTTCGATACCCTGAACAAGCGACTTCTGACAGAAAACGTAGATAATAACGAGAGGCATAATAACCATCAATCCACCCGTGTTCTTGACCGCACCCTCGTAAAGAGTTACTGCGGCAAAGTTACTGTCTGTAAGTGTTGTGGGGATCTTAGAACCGATATCCGTTGTGAGAAGATAAGGTGCACTGTTCGAATCAGGGAAGAACATCGCGTTACTCGTGTAGAAGTTATCCGTCCAGCACCAAGAGAACGAGAACAGGAATACCGTTACCATCATAGGAATGGAAAGCGGAAGAATTATCGTAAAGAAGGTGCGGAATACGCCGGAGCCGTCGATGTAAGCAGACTCTTCAAGTTCGTCGGGAACGCCCATAAAGAACTGACGAAGCAAGAAGATGTAAAGACCGTTTTTAAATGCAAGACCGCAAAGCGAGAGAAGAATGAACGGCCAGTAGCTGTTCAACAGATCAAGTCCACCCGCAGTAAATCTCGTCCATTCCTGAGGGAATATATCTATTCCCGCCAAAGCCTCGTTAGTGAACTTCCAGTCAAAGAATGAAATTCCGCCGCCGCCAAGGAATCCAAATATTCCAAAGACGTCAAATCCGCTGAATATCGTCTTCATCGCACTTGCGAGAGTACGGTGAGGAATGATAAGAGTCAGAAGAACGAGCATAAACAAGGTCTTGTTGCCCTTAAACTTAAACTTTGCAAATCCGTAAGCAACAAAGCTACAGATAAAGGTCTGTATCAGCGATGTGGAAAGTGCAAGTGTAAGGCTGTTCGTAAACGCTCTCACATATTCCTGCTCGATCCATATTTGCTTATATATCTCCAAGGAGAAATGCTTTGGTATAAGTCTTACGGTCGCATCGGTAAAGTCTACCTTTGCCATAAAGGAAGCAGATATCTTTGAGAAGAAGGGGAAAAGGACGATGTAAGCTACACCAATGAGAAGTACGTAACGTACTATCCACCAAATGACCTTTTTCAAGAAAAATCCGGACAAAAACTTTGCTTTAAGTCTTTCCTTAAGAGGCGTTCTTTCGAAATCTACTTTTATCTTGTTCTTGGTTTCTTTGCGAACCTTAGGTTTGCTTTCAAGATTTTGAGCATTCATTTTCGCACCTCCTTAATTCTTCTTCTGATAGAATACATATGCAGAACATATGCCGGCAATAAGGGCAAGTATCAGGATAACTACGAGGAAGTAGATCCAAGACATCGCCGTAGATATTGCCATACCCTGCTCAGGCAACTGCTGAGATGCAAGGTTGATATACGTCATTACCGAACTTTCGGTCGTGAATGCGTCTATAACGGTATATATTGCATTTACGAGTATCATCGGGCTTATCATCGGGAAGGTTATCTTCCAGAAGGTCTCCCACGCGGTAGCACCGTCTATCTGCACCGATTCGTAAATAGCAGGAGATATAGACTGCAGACCTGCGAGGAATATAAGCATCTGTACACCGGAACGGTTTACTATGTCGTATATGTTATTGATAGTATCGGTAACATACTTTAGCATTCCTTCTCCGATCGCCATGCCCGAGAAGAGCTTTTGTACGTCCATTGCCGAAACTATACTGTCCGCAGCACTTTCACCCGATCCATCGTCGATACCCTCTGTCGAGCCCATATAGGAATCAAGTGCAGCAGCATCTATGGATTCCATAATACCTGTCGAAAGGATAACGGGAACGAAGAATATCGCTCTGAACGCTGCTCGTCCTGCCATCTTCTGATTAAGCAATATTGCCATAAAGAGTGAAAACAGAAGGACCATAGGGATATCAAGTATCATTTCAGAAACACCGGTCAAGAGCACCTGACCAAAGGTCTGTCCGCCTACCTGATCGCCCAGAAATGCCTCTGTGTACGCCGTAAATCCGACGAATTTTTCGACCCAAACGCCATCTATCTTGTTTCTATATGTGACACTGGCTGAAAGGGATTCGTAAAGTATCGGAAGGTATATCAGAACAAATCCAATAATGAAGGGCAAAACGAATACCCAACCCGCTCTTGCTTTTCTCTTATCAAGGGAGGCGATCTTTTTCTTTTTTACGCTTTTTTTCATTTCAACGCTATTAGTCATCGTTACCTCTCCTTTCTCAAGCAATTACGATGTATCCGTACGCGTCAACCGTATAATACATACCGTTGACCAAAACCTTTATTGCGTAGTTATTGAAGTTGAGAACGAAAGCAGTTCCGTTATCATATTCCTCGTATACTACGGAGTTTTCGGATACGCTATATTTGTTGAACGCGCTTTGAATCTGAACGTCGTCACCGTCGGTATCTTCTTCGGTCTGTTCATCTCCTGCCAAGAGCTCTTCGTTTTCCTTAGCGAAGTTCTCTACTGCCTTTGCGAGTTCAATGATCTCTTTTTCAACGAAAGCGTTGAGTGCTGCGAAATCATCTGCAAGATCAGCGTGGATAGCTTTGAGCTCGTCTCTGATCTCTGCGGTAAATGCTTCGTTAGCATCTATCATGCCGATATTCTTGTCAGCAAAATCATACTGAGTTGTAATACCCGTAGCAGCCTCTGCAACAGCATCGCTGGCATCCTTATATTCTTTATAAAGTGCCTTTACCTTAGCAACTGCATCGTCGTAAGCCTTCTGTGCAGCTTCAAGCTTCTTTGCGGGATCCTCTTCAACGGGAGGTACGTTCTCGGTACCCTCGCCGCCTTCGGTGTTCTCGCCACCCTCGGTGTTCTCGCCGCCTTCGGTGTTCTCGCCGCCCTCGGTGTTCTCGCCACCCTCGGTGTTCTCGCCACCCTCGGTGTTCTCACCGTTTTCAGCGGGAGCAGGAGTTTCTGCAGATGCCTTCAAAGCATCGAGCTCTGCCTTGGCCGCCTTCATAGCAACAAGTGCATCGTCAAGCTCAATTCCCTTTTCGGTAGCAAGCTTATAAAGGTAAGCTACGCTTCCCTCTACGGTCTCGTCGAACGCAGAGCCGAGCTCTGTATCAAGTGCCATAAGGTACTTTCGTACAGTCTGGATAGTGTTACGAACACTCTCGCGATCAGCGTCGTTCTGGGTCTTGAGAGCTGCCTCTGCTGCAAGAAGTGCCGCCATTGCATCATCGGTGATCTCGTTGTTATCGGGAATTCTTACCGCATTGGTATCGATAAACTTATGATCTACGATTATGCTTGTCTGGACACCCTTAAGAATGCTGTTGATCTCGTTGTAACGTGCAACAAGGTCGTTCTTCCAAATGTCGTAACGAACCGAGTAATAGATACTCGTGCTGTATTCCTGCTTAAGCTTTTCGGTGTTTCTGTAAGAAAGGATAAACTTGATAGATGCGCCGTTCTCGATAGCTCTGAGAAGTGCGTAATCAATGTTACCTTCCATATTGATAGCCGATCCTGCAAATTGAACGTATCCGTGAAGCACCATTCCAAGGAAAGGAACGGTTGCAGAGGAACGTGCGTGACGGCTGGAGTCGGTAGATGCGTCGGTAATGTAATCTACGTATTTCCAAGAATATACGTTTCCGCCCGAAGTAAGCACCTTGTTGTACTTGGCATCAAAATATGCAAATGCATCGGTGGTAAACTGCTTGGAGTCCTCACGGTTGTAGGGTTCATCCTCGTCAAAGTCGGAGGATACGTAAGAACCGATAGTAGATACCGATATACCAAGAGGATCATAGTCAAGGTACTTTTCAGTAAGCTTCGTATAGAAGCGGCTGAAATATGCAGGCGACATAGCAAGCTCGAAATAGTTAACGAAGGTCTGTCTCGTCGCACTGTATTCACGCTTACTTGTATAACGGTCGTCTATCGTCTTGATGGCGTGCTTATCAAGCGTAAGACCATCAAAGAGCGTATTGCTGGAAGAAAATGCAAAATCGAAATCAGGATATACACCGTATCCCTTAGCCTTTGCATCTGCAAGAAGCTCTTCAAATTTCATTTCCTTCTCTACCGAATTATCCCATTTAAGATTATACGGGATCTTTTCGTTTCCGATACCGCCGTCTCTGTATCCTCTGAGGATAAAGTTAACGTTGGTAACGTTCTGCTGAGAAAGCTCCTCGTACATCTTCTGTACGTCGCCAAAGGATGTCAGCGGAATTTCGGTATCGTAAGGGATAGAAAGGAACTTCTTTGTAGTTACAGTACAACCAAAGGTCTCGATGTAAAGCGGAATATCTTCCTTTACGTCGTTCTTATTCAATCTACTGAGAACGCCATTACCAACGAGATATTCACGGTAAGCCTTAGCCATACCTACGTACGAGGGCTCGTAATATTTATCAAGATCGGCGTTGTCTGCAACCTTTTCGTCGGTCAACATTATGTATCTGATCTTAAAGTCGCCCGTGTATTTTCTCGGAGATACGACCGTCCACGTATCAAGTCCCGAGACCGAGATAGCATCCGAAAGATTGTAGGTATCCGACGGTCTGGGGTTGACCTCCATACGAATGGTGTTGTAGTAAGTGGTGTGGTAGGAAATGAGCTTTGTCATTGCCTCACCTTCCTCGATAACGGCAACAAAGCCTCTATCCTTCTCGGTTCCGTCCTCAAGCTTCTGACTTTCAACTACACCGTATACGGGATAGCGAACTATTTCGTTATGAGGAGCACCTGTTCCGAGATTGTAGTATGCGAAGTCGTCACCGTAAACGGTTCCGTAGAAATAGGTATCCGCCTTTTTCTTTGCAAGCTCTTCTGCATCAAAGAGTGCTCCGGTTCCGTCGGGGAAGAAGGTATAACCTGCGTTGGGGTTGGTGCTTGCCCCCATATAGGGGAGTATCTGAATGGAAGTAAGTCTGAAGAGACTTTCATTGAAGCGAAGTCCGTTTGCGGGAAGTCTTACGGTAAGCCCGTATTCGCCGCTTCCCGAGTAGGTCTCCTCGATCTTGTACTCAAGAGCAACGTTGAAGAGAGCCTCTGCCTTATCCATAGGCTCGTATTCGAGCTCAAGGTGACCGTTATCGAGATCCTCGTAGGTGTAGTCAGGGCAGTATGCCTTGATAAGTCCCTCGATGTGTCTGTACTCTCTCTTGGTAGCACCGGTAAATACGTAGATAGGCGTCTTTGCTATCATAGGATATTTTCTGAGCCAGTCCTCACGTATTACTTCACTCTTCTGAGCTTTTTCGTCATTAAGATCGTACTTTTTAAAGAAATTATCGAGCTGGAATTTTTCAAATTCCGAGCAACCTGCTTCGACAGCCACGTTGAGTATCTTTTCCTCGAAGTCCTTTGCAGAAATTCTTTCGGGAACGAGATATCTCGAGTCTACACGTCCGATAGAGTAGTCAACACGGATACCGTCCTTGATGGGCTTTACTGAAAGCTGGCTGGGAAGCGGTGTCTTTTCGTTACCGATAGTACCTACCGCAACGGCGTCAGCGTAGCTGTTGTAGGAACGCTCCTGATCGTTGTTGGTAATATCAACGTAGTCGATAAGGATCTGAGAAAGTATCTCTTTCTTTTTCGTTTCCTCGATGTTTTTTGCACTTGCGGTAACGGGGTTCGTGAAAATATATTCGCCGGTAGCGATACATTCAACTGCAACCTCTCCGCTGTATTCATCGATGTAGATGCGATATCCGTGAGCCTCCATACGAAGGTCCATAGTCGCTATCTTCTCTTCTTCAGTATCAACGATTATCGTCTCTTTGGTTTCGGGGTCGGTATATTTACCCGTCTGATAATCATCGAGTGTGGGTTTTTGGTTTGATGTTTTATAGGTATATTTTGCAGTGGGATCAGTCTGTTCTGAGTCTTCAGCTTGGACAAGGAGAGTAAAAGAGCTCATTAGCATCAGCGCCGCTAAGAATATAGCTATTAATTTTTTCATTAACATAACATTTACCTCCTTTCGTTACATTCGGTATTGCAACTCTGTTACGATGTTGGTAATAAAGCCTACGAGCTTTCCAAGCAACGTCGAGAACAGAATAGCGATAAACATAATTGCGATCATACCTGCAAGAGTTGCTATAACGGTTATAACGTTCTTGCCTATCGTATAATCGTGTGTTACCATGGTTCCGAAGAATATAAGCAGAGCCATCCAGACAAGTCCCAAGGTAGTTATAAGGGATACCGTCTTAACTTCGTTAGCAAGAATAAAGTTGGAAACGATAGTAGCGGGTATCAAGGTCATTATAAGGGGAAGGAGCGAATACGTGCAAGCAATGTATATATCCTTCATGCTTCCTTCACCGTCAAAGAGGGTGGTAAGACACCAGTTTGCAATTATCCAGAGTGCGAGCGGAACGGTAACGCCCGTAATAGCACCGAAGAGCGACATATACTGTGCCTCGGGATTGGTAACGTAGCCGGCACCGATCGAATTGTAGTAGAATGCTGCGATCGCTATTACAAGGAAAGTAGTTCCGGCACGGACCGAGCCTCTCTTTTCGTGCTTAAGATCCCAGAATCCGTCAAACGGATGCAGTATAAGGTGGAACGCGAACAGCAATTCCTGTCCATAGGTCCTCTTTTCTGCGCTGACAGAAACTCTCTTATTGACCTTCTTTGCATATCCCAAGAACTTGCTGAGTGCAAAGATGATCACGAACAGTATGATGGGAAGCGTCCACAGGTAGCTTGAGATCCAATTCTGACGAAGCTCGCTGTATGCTTGCGAATAATTCGTCGTATCGTAAGCAAGCTTATACTGTTCTACTGCTTCTGAAAACTGTTGGTTTTCGTACAGCGCGTTACCTATTCCGATATACGCCGCGTCGAAATTAGAGTTTCTCTTAAGGATCTCGGTCCAGTCGTCGATCGCTGCGTCAAAGCGGCGGTTGTTCTGGTTCTCGATCGCCTGAAGAAGAACGTCTCCGTACTCGGTTCTTTGATATACCGTAAAGGAAGCCTTCTCCGAGCTATCAAGAAGAAGCATTGCATCTCCCTGATAATCTATCGCACGAAGCGAATTTTCTGCAATGTTACCGAGAAGGTCACCCTTATCTCCGAAAGCAAAGAGGAGGTTTCCGTCGAAATCGTAAGTAAATACCTTACTTCTCTTCTGGTCGATTATCGACCATGTATTCTCAGGTCCTACCGCAACGTCTATGACACGTGAAGGTCCGCTGATATAGGTTCCCTGAAGTGCGTTGATCTTATTAAAGAAATCTATTTCTCCGGAAGGCGGATAGAAACCGTTTCTTCTCATAAGCTCAGAGCCTGCTGCATTGAGCATCTTAACGGGAGCACTGTCGCCGCCCTTATTCTTTGATTTTATAGCGCTTTCTACCTTTGCGTCATCGAGAACGATAGTCGCATAGATAAAGTCGCCGGCAAGGGTAATGTTGTTATACGCGGTTGAAATGTAATTGGTCTCGAGCTCTCTCTGCTCTTCTGTCTTAAATCTTCTCCAAAGCTTATCCCAGAAGGAAACGTCTACCTTCTGTGCTCCGATATATCCGGTAAACACGCCCGTATCGGTCATTACGACGATACCGTTCTGAGAGTTTCTGTCTACGACGTAAAGTCTGTCGTAGCGGTCAACTGCAACTGCTACAGGGCTGTATACCGACGTAGCGTCGATAAGCTCCGATTTAGGCTGTCCTATTTCAGAGAGGAACTTACCGTCTATGGAGAAAGTAAGGATTCGGCTGTTTGCAGTATCACAAACGAACACGCGTCCGTCTATCTTCTCTCCACCCACGATCTTGCTCTTAGAAATGAATATTCCCTCGGGAGCGTTAAGAGTATCGATGTTTCCGTTTATGTTTGTAAACGTATCGATAATAAATCTAACCTTATAGTAGGGGTCAAGTGCAACGATTCTGTTGTTATCTCTGTCAACAACGTATACGTTCTTGTACTCGTCCACCGCTATATCGGTAGGTGTCTTAAGCGGTATAGCCTTTGCCGCGAGTTCCTCGTCGCTAAGGTTCGGATAAAGCTCACGAAGCTTATTGACGTCGGTAATTCCCATATAATCCGAGGTTACCTCTCTGTCAGGCACGTACGCATCGGGAGAGCGAAGATCCGTTCCGCTTATTGAATATGTGTAGGTGTAATATGGATTTGCCGCAACCGCAGGAAGAGACAAAAGCATAACGAAAACGAACACGATACACATAATGGACGTAAACTTTTTCATCTTTTCTCCTCCTTATATTAGTCTTTCATACCACTGGATCCCATCGTCTCAATGATGTTAGACTGAGAAACGACGAATACCATGATAGGAACGAGCATCATTACGACCGTTGCCGCAGCACTCGCGCCGGCACGCTTGATACCGCCGGCAGTGATCTGACCGATAGCATAGTTGAGCGATTTGAGCTGCTCGGAGTGGATGTACATGGACGCACCCGCGTTCCAAAGTCCCTGGAAGCAGTAAACTATAAGTGTAAGCCAACCGGGCTTAACCATAGGCATCGCGATCGTCCAGAAGGTCCTCATTTCGCTCGCGCCGTCAAGTCTTGCACTTTCAAGCACCGAGTCGTGAACGTTGGATTCCATAAACTGCTTCATAAGATAGAAGCCGAGAGTAGAACCCCAAGCGGGAACGATGATTGCCCAGTAGGTATCTACCATGTGGAGTGCACTCATAAGAATGAAGCTACAGGTAGCGGTTACTGTCTGGTGGAACATAAGCGAAGTCTGTACAGTCTTGAACATC
>SVSY01000068.1 GCA_015064065.1 Oscillospiraceae bacterium | reverse complement strand
CCAACCCCATGGCTATGCTCACGGGATATATGCTCCGCTACACCAAGGTAAAGACAGTAGGTCTTTGCCACAGTGTTCAGGTATGCTCCGAGCATCTTCTTAAGGGCGTTGGAATGGAGGACAAGCTTGAGGGCAGACTCGAGAAGATCGCCGGTATCAACCATATGGCTTGGCTCCTTGAGATCACCGATAAGGACGGAAACGACCTCTATCCCGAGATCAAGAGACGCGCTAAGGAAAAGAACGCAAATGAGAAGCACTGGGATATGGTACGTTACGACTATATCGACAAGCTCGGCTATTACTGCACCGAGTCGAGTGAGCACAACTCCGAGTACAACCCCTTCTACATCAAGCCCGGCAGAGAGGACCTCATCGAGAAGTTCAATATTCCGCTTGACGAGTATCCCCGCAGATGTATCAATCAGATCGCAGGCTGGCAGAAGCAGTATGAAGAGCTTATGGCGGGCGGTAAGATCGAGCATAAGCGTTCCCGCGAGTACGCTTCTCACATAATGGAAGCTATCTACACCAATACCCCCTATAGAATCGGCGGTAACGTACTCAACCGCGGTGTGATCACCAACCTTCCTTACGATGCGTGCGTAGAAGTTCCTTGTCTTGTTGACGGAAAGGGAATTCACCCCACGTTTGTCGGTGAGCTTCCGCTCCAGCTCGCAGCTATGAACTCTTCTAATATCTATCCTCAGATGCTTACCATCGAGGCAGCGCACACAATGAAGAAGGAGACTATCTACCAGGCGGCTATGATGGATCCTCACACGGGTGCACAGCTTTCGACCGACGAGATCGTAGCACTTTGCGACGAGCTCTTTGAGGCACACGAGAAGGCAGGATATCCTATATTCTAAAATATAAACATAAGACAAAAGCGCAGAGGGTTGACTCTCTGCGCTTTTTGTGATATAATGCCAATATAATGCTAACGGTGGGAGGTGATACTGTGGCTAAAGGTTGTGCACCGAAAAATGTTTTGAAATACGGGAGACTTCAATTAATAGCGAAATATTGGATAATAGCCTTGATCGCGTTTCTTGCTATCATCATAGGACAGCTATTTATACCGAAGCGAATAGTTCTTTCTATAGCCGTAGTATGCGTTCTTCTGTCGAGTGTAGCGATGTTATGTATAATACTGATATTCAAGGACGAGAGATACGATTTTTGCCTTCCGCCGCTTTTTGCAGTGTTTTCTGCCTTCTTTTTCATTAGTATTGCGTGGGCGTTTGCCTATACATTTGTCGGCGGGATCGTTGCTCCGTTTTGGCTCATATCATTGCCGCTCGGACTTGCGACGGCGATAGCGGTTACGGTTAAATGGGTAATAGGGAAGGCTAAGATATGGGCTGCAGTATGCTTTTTCTTGATATTGGTATTTGTATTTTTCTTGGTGTACGATATGTACATCTGCCATTTGAATTACGTGCTTGATCTTAACGAGCCGATCGAAGAGGTAGCCGTCATAAAGGAAAAGGAATATACTTATCATTCAAAATCTACGGATACCTACGAGTTCAAATTTATCATTGACGGCGAAGAGATGTGGCTTGAGGTCGACGTCGTTGAATACGAAACTCACGAGGTTGGAGATAGATACAGCTTCAAGCGGTATAAAGGAGCATTTAATAAGCCGTTTTATATTTCGGAATAATGAAATTTTTGCCGATTTTGTAGCGTTTCGCGCGCATAACCGAAGAAATACGCTATCTCATATCGTAGGGGTCATTCGTGATATCGGAGATACAATTTTATGAGAAAGGAAATGATAATATGGATATATCCTTCAAATTTGACGATCAAAAATTTAATTATAGAGTATGTGCTATGATAATATCCGAAGATAAAATTTTGGCAATGCACGATGAACGGTCCCCATATTATTATTTGCCGGGTGGCAGAGTTGAGATGGGTGAAACTGCGGAGAATGCTGTAATAAGAGAAATTCAAGAAGAATTAGGCGTTACTCCTAAGATTTTACGTCCGTTGTGGTTGAATCAAGCTTTTTTTAAGGAAGATGTTGACCGCCTAAACTATCACGAACTTTGTATTTATTTTTTGATGGATATATCGGATACGGATCTGTTAACGAGAGGCGAAAAATTCACTGCTAATGAGGGGCAACGTACACATAAATTTGAATGGTTAGCATTTGACAGACTAAGCGAAGAATATTTTTATCCTCTGTTTTTAAAGAAAGATATTTTTGATCTGCCTGATGTATTTACTCTTCGTACGGAGATCGAGTGAGCAATAAGTTAAATTGATGGAAAAGAAAGACCGACAGACCTAAATCTGTCGGTTTTATGATTTTATAAAAGTAGTCGCTATGCTTTATTTATTCTTTTTCTTCTTTATCTGTTCGATCGCCTCAAGCGTGACACCGAAGCCGACCGACGCGACCGTAAGTCCGAGTGCGACGCCGAGAAGTATCTGCCCTGTGACCTTCAGATATTCGAATGCTTTTGGAAGGTCGAGTGAGAGAAGATAATACATCGTGTAGTATAACGCTCCGCCCGGTACGATCGGTATACAGCCCGTAAAGAGAAATACGTTTGTCGGAGTTCTGAGAACTCGAGCACATATTTCGGAGAACACCGACAGAAACGCGCAAGCCGCGAATGCCGCGATAAGCTGGTTAGTTCCCATTCTCACGCAGAGCTCGTAAATGACGTAGGTAGCCACTCCACATATACCCGTTATCCAGAGCTTTGAGGGTGAGAGCTTGAACATAAACGCAAAGCCTATAGTTCCTACGAGCGAGCTGATAACTCCCGCGATAAATCCGCCGATCTCTCCGAAAGGTGCGGTATTTATATGCGCGGGGCAATAGTCACCGAGTAGGGAAATAGCTATTGCGTAGCCTATCGCTATCATTATAGCGGTTATGCAGGCGTGTACCGTCTTTACCGTGCCCGCAAGTGTGTCGCCGTATAGCAGATCGCGCGTTGCGTTACCCAGCCAAAGCCCAGGTACGAGCAGCATTATCGTTCCTATCGCTATCATATCCATACTCTCGCCTATGCCGACCATAACTGAAAGGCAGGTGAGCATTCCCGAGACGAAGGACAGGAAAAGCGTTTTTGTGGTGTCGTTGAAGTAGCTTGTTTTTATCTGTGCGAGGAAGGAGACGATAAGTCCTATAAGTGCTGCCGCACCCGCGTCTCTGAGCGAGCCGCCGAAAAGTACGGCAAAGCCGCTCGCCGCGAGCATATTTCCGAGTACCGTGAGTGCGAGCGGGTACTTACTTTTTTTCTTTATCTCCCGTATTTCCTCGTCTACCTGTTCAAATGGGAGGGGTGTGGCGCATATCCTACGCAAAAGACTGTTGTACCTCTCAAGGCACAGCAGATGATTTGAGACGTTGAGAACACGTCGGTTTTGTGAGGAATAGCTTCCGTCGGGAAGACGCACCGAGGCGATTATTAGCGAGTGTATAGAAAATACTTCTATGTGCGACGCGCCGTAAGCCTTACATATCCTCTCTATAGCGACTTCAACGCGATGTATCTCCGCTCCGCTTCGCAGAAGTCCCTCTCCGATATCGAGAGCGACCCTGAGCAGATCGTCGGCAACGCCGTCGGGGTCACCCTGCGGGGCGGTGAGTGATAATTTTTCGGTGTCTGTCAAGTTAAGATACCTCGTTTTCTTGCGCCGTATCGGCGTTTTTCTTTGAACGCTTGAATATTGAACGAACGTCAAAGCTCAGCGCAAAGGCAAAAAGCTTTACGTTCTCGTGCTTCTCAAGAAGCTTCCATATATTTTTTATAAGGAAGAATGAAGCGAGGGCGGCAATTCCACCAACGATAAATGCGGCGATAACGTCTGTGGGGTAGTGTACCACAAGATAATTGCGAGCCGCGCCCATAAGAACGACGAAAAGAATCGAGGGAGCGATGAGCCACTTTCTTGCTTTTTTTGAAGCGGCGATGCAGAGCGCTGTCATAGATGCCATTGCCGCGGTAGTGTGTCCCGAAGGGAAGGAAAATTCGCTCTCAAGATGAGCACCCGCATATGTCCACCATTCCTTGAATGCGGCGATATCCGACGCGTAGGGACGGGGGCGGGCAACGATATTCTTAATTGCGATATTCGTAAAGAGCGCGCCTATCGCGATAGCGCAAAATACGCACGCACCGCATTTTCTTGTTTTCGGAAAGAGCATAAGAATTATAGCTATGGCAAATCCGAAATAGCCGTTATCCCCGATAATGCTCATAAATTCCATTATGGGATTTAAAATAAAGCTTGCGTTCTCTGCAAGCGAGTGAAAAAATTCAAGTATAGCGTAGTCAAAACCTGCAAAGGTAGAGTTTATCCAATCTGCTATCATATATAGTCTCCTTTTGTTATTTCCGTACCTATATCCTACCATAAAGCAGAGAAAATGTCAACAGGAAGATGCTTTTTTCTCAACCCGCTTGACTTTATGTATTGAAAATGCTATAATTAAGTAAATAGGAATTTATTGAAGGGAGATATACCAATGGCAAAGCTTCAGGCACACAGAGGAGTGAGCTCCTCCTATCCCGAAAACACTATGGCGGCATTTCGCGCGGCAGTTGACGAGGGATATGATTACATAGAATTTGACCCCAAATATACAAGCGACGGAGAGATCGTTATACTTCACGACCATACGCTTGACAGAACTGCAAGAAATAGCGACGGCAGCCGAGTTGAGAGAGGTGTCGAGATATATTCGATAACGCTTGAGAAGGCGCGTTCGTATGACTACGGACTTTGGTTCGACGAGAAATTCCGCGGAGAAAAGATGCCGCTTCTGACAGATCTGCTCGATTTTGCGTGCGAGAAGGGAATTCCCGTAAAGGTCGACAACGTGTGGGAGCATTTTCCCGACGCTATGAAGGAAAAGCTGTTCTCGATAGTTGAGTCGTACGGTGATAAGCTCAAGGTAGGCTTTACCTGTGCAAAGCTCGAAACGCTTGAAATGGCGGCAAAACGCTTCCCGAACGCAGATATCCACTATGACGGCGGCGATCTCTCGCGCGAGAGACTTGAAGAGGTAGCACGTCTTACAGAGGGACATCATCTTTACGTTTGGGTATGCTTTGATAACGAAATGACCGGCTGGTTCAAGGGAACCAAAGCTACCCCGGAGGTATGCAACTTTGTTCGTCAGTATGGAGAGCTTGGAGTGTGGATACTTTCAAAGCGCGAGGAGCTTGAGGTAGCGGTACGCGATCTCGATGCAGAGATAATCGAAACAACTGGACACATCAAACCGGAGTGGCTTGCTTAGATATAATAACAAAAACAGACCGCGATATCGCGGTCTGTTTTTTACATTATTATATATTACTTTATTTCGGGAAGACTTGCCGCTGCGACCGACTGACCTACGCGGCGGGAATTCTCGTCGGGAATGTGGAGCTGTATCTTCTTAGCGAGCTCGGGGAATTCCTTGTCAAGAACCTCCTGTGCGCGCTCAAGAAGGATAACTCCGCCCTCGCCCGAGGTAACACGTCCCATAATGAGAACGTGCTTCATATCGTAGAATTCTGCATAGTAAGCGATAGCGTAGCCGAAGTACGCACCGATGGTGTCATAGATGTCAGCCGCGCGCTGATCGCCGTCCTTCATAAGTCCCTGAACGACCTTGAGCTTTTCTGCAAGCGTGAGGCTTTCGTCAAGCTCGATGCCTGCGAAGGGCGCGAGCTTGATAACTCCGTCCTGCGAGAAGTACTTAACTCCGCAGCCGTAGTCGCCCGACCACTCGTCTACCATTGCGTCGGTGCAGAAGTCAACGGGAACGAATGCAAGCTCGTTGAGCCAGCCTGTGATATTGCCCTGAGGATCTACGTATCCGCCTGCCTCGGAAGTACCCATAGCGACTCCGAGAACAGAGTCGTCACCGAGATCCATAGCACCTGCAAGCGCGGTAACGTCACCGTCGTTAGCGACCTCGATCGGAATGTTTTCACCGATCTCGCGAGCAACGTCGATGTACATATTCTTTACCTTCTTGTCGAAGTCCTCGTCGCTTACCTTAAGGAAGAGAGAAGCGACCATAATTCTGTTGTCGATGTAAACGCCTGCGCTTGATACGCCGATAGCGTCAACGCGGGGCATATGCGAAGCGGCAGTCTTCATAGCTTCAAGAATGCCGTTGTAGTGGTAATCGGGGTCGGAGTTGGTCTTGGGGAACCAAATGACCTCCTCGGAGTAAACGCTCTTGCCGTCGATAACCGCACTCACCTTGCGGTCGCTTCCGCCTGCGTCAAAGCCGATGCGGCAACCTTCGAGGTGTCTTCCGATGGGAGATGCCGCAGACTTGTCTTTGGGAGCATTCTCGTAAGCAACTACCTCAACAGAAAAGGGCTGCTCGTAAACTCTCTCCATAAAGTGAACGTCGAAGTCGCGAAGACCGCCGTCGGTGTAAGCTTCCTTGATCTTCTCTCCGACTACCTTGCTTCCTGCAATAATGATCTTATAACCGCCTGCTACCCAAAGGATAGATTTTGCGATACGCTCAACAAATCTGAAGTTTTCTTCGTCCTTGCCGATGCCGTCGCGATAGATGCGGGTCTTGTAGGTGTAGGTGTAGCCCTTATTACGCTCAACTGCGATGATGATGTCCTGACCGTCCTCTTTGGTAGCTTCGCGCATATCTCTGCAGACTACGGAAAGCGGCTCAAATTGAGGGTCAAGCTTTGCTTTTACTTTAAGATTCATATCTGATCTCTCCTCCGATAATAGTTTTCTTAACTTTAAATTCAGCGTCGGTTATAACGACGTCGGCATCCTTGCCAACCTCAAGCGAGCCCTTGCGGTCTGCGATGCCGAGAGTCGTTGCGGGGTTGAGAGATGCGCAGTTCACGCACTCGTTGAGCGGAATATTCGAATTGGTATATACGTTCCATACGCCCTTGTTGAGAGGCAGAACGCTACCTGCTACCGTGCCGTCCTCAAGTCTGCAGACGATGTCGCGGTAAACTATCTTTGCACCGCCGAGAGTGTACTCACCGTAGGGGAGTCCGCCCGCGGGAAGACAGTCTGTAATAAAGCAGAGCTTTCTGCCCTTAAGCTTGAAGAGCATATCGTAAAGCTCGGTGCTTACGTGGAAGGTATCGACGATAAGCTCACAGCTTACGTCTGCGTTGAGAGCCGCGCCTACAACTCCGGGAGCGCGGTGCGCGAGGGGAGTCATCGCGTTAAAGAGGTGGGTCGCGTGCTTAACGCCTGCCATAGTCGACTTCATAGCGGTGTCGTAGTCGGCAGATGTGTGACCCATAGAGATGACAACGTCGGTATCGCGGTTTATCTCGCGGATAGCGGCGAAGTCCTCGGTGTCGGTCTCGGGAGCGAGGCTGATTACCTTGATGATATCAGCGTATTCCTTGACGAAAGCGGCATCGGGCTTAAGTATGTACTTTGCGTCCTGTGCGCCCTTTTTGCTCTCGCTTATGAACGGTCCCTCGGCGTGAACACCGAGTATCGTGCTTCCGTTCCAAGATTTGCTTTCTTCCTTGAGCTCGCGGCAGACCTGGAGAGCCTGCTTGATGACCTTCATATCGACCGTCATAGTCGTGGGAAGGTAACCCGTAACTCCGTTTGCGATAATGCCCTCGGAGATCTTGCGAATAGATTCCTTTGTGCCGTCGCACACGTCACAGCCGAGATATCCGTGAATGTGCAGGTCGATAAGACCGGGCGATACGTAGCCGCCGTTTGCGTCTATCCTCTCAACGTCAGCGGGGAGCTTGTCCTCGGGCAAGATGCCTTCGATAACGTCGGAGAAGAGAAGAGCAAAGCCTTCGACTACTCTGTCTTTTAAAATGATCTTTCCGTTTACAACAGCTTTCATTTTTTCTCTCCGTTAAAAATAGGATTATTAAAATTTCATAAACGCGTCGGCAAAAACAAATTTTGCCTTATACAATAAGATTATAGCACACATTCTTTTTTAATTCAAGTAATAAAAACAAAAAAACAGGACAAAAATTGCAAAAAATCACGGGCTGCCGTGGCAGCCCGTGAGACCGGAAAATATCGTTTGGGATTTCGCTCGCGACAAACTTTTTGAAAAAAGTTTGACCAAAAACTTCTTGCTCTATTGTGCCATGCTATCAAGTGTTCCCGTATCTTGCCGAGCCGTTGAGAGCGGCTTCGATGCGGAGCAGACGGTTATACTTTGCGACGCGCTCGCTTCGGCAGGGCGCGCCCGTCTTTATAAACTTTGCGTTTGTGGCGACCGCGATATCGGCTATGGTGGTATCCTCTGTCTCGCCCGAACGGTGTGATATTATAAAATTGTAACCGTTTTCCTTGGCAGTGCGTATTACCTCAAGCGTCTCGGAGAGCGTTCCTATCTGGTTAGGTTTTATGAGTATCGCATTTGCCGCACCCGCCTTGATGCCTTCTTCAAGTCTGTTTGTGTTTGTGACGAAAAGGTCGTCTCCGACGAGCATTATCTTTTTGCCGAGCCGCTCTGTAAGCTTTGTCCAGCCGTTAAAGTCGCGCTGGTCGAGTGCATCCTCGATAGAGATTATCATAGGAAAGCGCTTGCAAAGGCTTTCCCAATATTCTATAAGCTGATCTGTCGAGTAGGAAACGCTGCGCTTGGGCATTCTGTAGCTCTTGCCGTCCTCGGACCATTCGGATGCTGCAGCGTCAAGTGCTATCTTTATTTCGTCGGTGGAATATCCCGCGCGCTCGATAGCGGATACGATAAGCTCGAGAGCTTCCTCGTCGCTTTCAAGGTCGGGTGCGTATCCGCCCTCGTCGCCGACGGTCGAGGTAAGAGAGCGCTCGCGCAAAAGCTTCCCAAGCTCGTGATATATCTCGCTCCCTGCGCGCAATCCTTCCGAAAAGCTCGGAGCGCCTATCGGAACTATCATAAATTCCTGAATTTCCACATTGTTGGACGCGTGCGCTCCGCCGTTGAGGATATTCATCATCGGCGCGGGCAGACGGCAGGCGTCTATTCCGCCGAGATAGCGATATAGCGGTATATGATACCAATTTGCCGCGGCGCGCGCGACTGCCAAGGAGACGGCGAGTATCGCGTTTGCGCCAAGCTTTGATTTGTTTTCCGTGCCGTCTATGCGTAAGAGCAGGGAATCTATCTCATATTGCTCGGATGCGCAAACACCCGATATCGAGGGTGAGATAGTTCTGTTTACGGCGCATACGGCGTCTCCGACTCCGAGTCCTCTATAGCGCGACGTGTCACCATCACGCTTTTCATGAGCTTCGTATATTCCGGTGGACGCCCCCGAGGGAACGCTTGCCATTCCGACGGTGCCGTCACAAAGGAATACCGAGGCTTCAACGGTGGGATTTCCGCGCGAATCGAGTATCTGTCGCGCACAGCATTTGATTATCTGAGGCTTGTTCATTATATCCTCCTTTAGAATGTGTATTTTGTGGTTTTCAGATGAGAATAGTATTGTGCGAAATAAGGAAAAATATGCTTTGTAGATATTAAAATAAAATCATCGCACTTCGTATTATAATACATAATGTAGAAACTGTCAATACACCACAAAAAATAAAAATAAATTTCAGCGCGGATAAAAATAAATGTGAACAAAATGTAACCTTTACAAAAAAGCTATTGCAAAAAAACATAAAATAGGATAAAATATAAAATGGCAAGGGTTGGGATGTTTTTTGTTTGATAAAAAGAAAACATTCTTTCTCTGCAAATAACCCCGTTATTAAAAAAATTCAAAATATAAGAAAGAGGTAAAAAAATGACCCAAAACAAGTACGTTCTCAATTGGATCAATGAGATGGCTGAGATGACCTGCCCCGATAAGATCGTTTGGATCGACGGAACAGAGGCTCAGGCTGAAGCACTCAGAGCAGAGGCTTGCTCCACCGGTGAGATGATCAAGCTCAACCAGGAACTCCTCCCCAACTGCTACCTTCATAGAACTGCCGTTAACGACGTTGCGCGCGTAGAGGGTAGAACCTTTATCTGCACCTCCAAGAAGGAAGATGCAGGAAACATCAACAACTGGATGGCTCCCGAGGAGTGCTACGCAAAGCTTTCCAAGCTCTACAAGGGCTCAATGAAGGGAAGAACTATGTACGTTATTCCTTATTCTATGAGTATCGTTGGATCTCCCTTTGCTAAGTACGGTATCGAGCTTACCGACTCCATCTACGTTGTACTCAACATGCTTATTATGACTCGCGTTGGAACTAACGTTCTTGAGGCTCTCGGTGAGAGCGGCGACTTTATCAAGGGTCTCCATGCAAGAGCTGACATCGACGAAGAGAACCGCTATATCTGCCATTTCCCCGAGGATAACACCATCTGGTCGGTTAACTCCGGTTACGGCGGAAACGTTCTTCTCGGTAAGAAGTGCTTCGCTCTCCGTATTGCATCCTACCTCGGACGTAAGGAAGGCTGGATGGCAGAGCATATGCTCATTCTCGGCGTTGAATATCCCAACGGTGAGACCAAGTATATCTGTGCAGCATTCCCCTCTGCTTGTGGTAAGACCAACCTCGCAATGCTCATCCCGCCGGAACTCTACAGAAATAACGGCTATAAGGTATGGTGCGTAGGTGACGATATTGCTTGGCTCAGAGTCGGCGAAGACGGAAGACTTTGGGCAGTTAACCCCGAGAACGGTTTCTTCGGTGTTGCTCCCGGAACCAACCTCAACTCTAACCCCAATGCTCTTTACACCACTATGAAGGATACCATCTTCACCAACGTTGTTCACAACCTTGACAACAACTCTGTATGGTGGGAAGGTCTTGATAAGAATCCTCCTACAAACGCTATCGACTGGAAGGGTAACGTTTGGGATTGCACCAAGTACGACAAGAAGGATAAGTCCACCTGTGGAGCTCATCCCAACAGCCGTTTCACAGCTCTTGCTGCAAACTGCCCCTGCCTCTCTTCCGAGTTCAATAACCCCAAGGGTGTTCCGGTATCCGCTATCGTATTCGGTGGACGCCGTGCAAAGACCGCTCCCCTCGTTTACCAGTCTACAAGCTGGCAGAATGGTGCTTTCGTTGGTTCTATCATGGCTTCCGAGACTACCGCAGCAGCTGCAGGTGCAGTTGGCGTAGTTCGTCGCGATCCCATGGCTATGAGACCCTTCGTTGGCTACGATATGGGCGATTACTGGGCACACTGGCTCAAGATGGGTACTCTCATCCCCAATGCTCCTAAGATATTCCACGTTAACTGGTTCAGAACCGATGACGAAGGTAACTTCATCTGGCCCGGATTTGGCGACAATATGAGAGTTCTTATGTGGATCCTCGCTCGCTGCGAAGGCAAGGTAGAGGCTGACATCACTCCTATCGGTTACGTTCCTCACGCTGAGGACATCGATATCGAGGGCCTTGACGGCGTTACCGTTGATACCATTCGTGAGCTTCTTACCGTTGATAAGGAGTCTTGGCTTGCTGATATCGACAATATCAAGGAGTTCTACGCACAGGTAGGCGACAGAGTTCCTCAGGCTATGTACGACGAGCTTGCAGCTCTCGAGGCAAGACTTAAGGCGTAATTTATATAATATCGCTGTGCCGTCGGAGGTAATTTCCTCCGACGGCGATATTTTTGAGAAAAAAAGGTTGATTTTTGCGAAAAATTCACAAAGTTGCTCAAAAAACAAGTCAAAAAAAGAATTATATTGTGCAAAACAGAGAAATTTCGGGCTTCTTATTATGCGACTTGACAAATAAAAATAAAAATGCTATAATATACTGAAATCGTTTGAAAGCAAGTAGGACGGTTATCAATAAACATTAAATTCTTAAAGAAGGAGGAAACAGGTAGAATGCCAACGTTTAACCAGCTTGTAAAACAGGGTCGTCAGGATAAGGTTTATAAGTCTAAGGCTCCCGTTCTTCAGAAGGGCTTTAACTCGCTTAATAACGCTCCCACCGACCAGGCATCCCCCCAGAAGAGAGGCGTTTGCACAAAGGTATCCACCACCAGCCCTAAGAAGCCTAACTCCGCGCTCCGTAAGATCGCAAGAGTAAGACTTACCAACGGAATGGACGCAACCACCTACATCCCCGGTATCGGACACAACCTTCAGGAGCACTCGGTAGTTCTTATCAGAGGCGGAAGAGTTCGTGACCTCCCCGGTGTGCGTTACCACATCATCCGCGGTACGCTTGATGCACAGGGTGTTGCAAACCGTAACCAGAGCCGTTCCAAGTACGGCGCAAAGAGACCGAAGAAGAAGTAATTCGGTTTTTAAAAAAAGGTATAAAGCAAATTAAGCCGCATGGCGTGTTTCCTATGAATTTAATGTTTAGTGGAGACCTCCGCGTGCTTACAGAAGAATGCTTTTGAGTACCTATGATTTCATAATTATTAATGAAGGAGGGAAGTACAGTGCCGAGAAGAGGTCGTATATCCAAAAGAGATGTTTTGCCGGATCCTTTGTACAATTCTAAGCTCGTAACAAAGCTTATTAACAACGTTATGTACGACGGCAAGAAGGGCGTAGCCCAGAAGATCGTTTATGATGCATTTTCCGCTATCGAAGCGAAGGTTGGCGAGAACGCACTTGATGTGTTCCAGGCAGCTCTTGAAAATGTAATGCCTGTATTGGAAGTTAAGGCTCGCCGTGTAGGCGGTTCCACATATCAGGTACCTATGGAGGTAAGAGCAGAGCGCCGTCAGACACTTGGTCTGCGTTGGCTCGTTTCTTATTCCAGAAACCGCGGTGAGCGCACCATGGCTGAGCGCCTTGCAGCAGAGATAATTGATGCAAAGAACAGCATGGGCGGAGCTTTCAAGAAGAAAGAAGAAACTCATCGTATGGCTGAAGCAAACAAGGCGTTTGCACATTACAGATATTGA
>SVSY01000067.1 GCA_015064065.1 Oscillospiraceae bacterium | reverse complement strand
TTCGATTCCGACCGGAGGCACCACAAAATGCGGATTTAGCTCATTTGGTAGAGCGTCGCCTTGCCAAGGCGAAGGTGGCGGGTTCGAGCCCCGTAATCCGCTCCAAAAGAAGAACACCGAGTCAACGACTCGGTGTTTTTCTTTTCGAACCGAATAAATCGGTTCGAACCCCGCAACGAGCTACGAAGTAGCCGTTGCTAAAGCTTGCGCTACCGCCGTAAAAACGATCATATGTAATAAAGGCGCAAGCATAGGGTTCGTAGCCCCGTAATCCGCTCCAAAAAGAAAAGTCGCGCACGTAAGTGAGCGGCTTTTCTTTTTGTACTCTTCACTTTTCATTGTTCACTTTTCTCTTTTCACTTACTACTCGCGACTTTTCCAGAGAAAAGATAAGAGAGAAAAGAGAAAAGAAAAGGTAGCTTTTATTCCTTTGGTCGAAAAGCTTTTTTATTTTATTATTGAAAAGTCTGTTGCTTTGTGATATAATGGTGCTAAGAAACAGCAGGAGGACAGTACAGAATGAAAAGCTTTATTACTTTACCCAGAAACGTAGCTTTTTCTACGTTTTTTACAAAAGAGAATATTGAGCTTGCCGAGTCGCTCGGAAGTGTAATATGGAATGAGAGCTCCGAGCAGCTTACGCCTGAAGAGATAGCTCAACGCATGGGGGATCGTGACGTATACGTAACGGGATGGGGAAGCCCTCGCCTTGATAAACAGATACTTGATGCCGCGCCCGAGCTGCGTTTGCTCGTTCATCTGTGCGGTACTGTCGTGCCCTATGTGAGCGACGAGATGTGGGAGCGCGGAATACGCGTTATCTCGGGCAATGATTTCTTTGCCGAGTCGGTTGCTGAGGGAACTATCGGTTATATGCTTGCCGCTTTGCGCGATATCCCCCGATATAGTACGCAGCTCCATAAAAATAAGATATGGAAAACCTCCACTGACACTAATTTCGGATTGCTTGGCAAGACTGTAGGAATAGTCAGCTACGGCGCTATTGCACAGCACCTTGTGCGAATGCTCCAGCCTTTCCGTGTTAATATCAAGGTCTACGATATCAAGCCTTTACCTGCCGAGCATAAGGAAAAATACGGACTGCAGGAGGCGAGCCTTGAGGAGATATTCTCGAGCTGCGATATTGTGACCCTGCATACCCCTCTCAATGATAACACTTATCATATGATAGGCGCTGACCTTCTTTCGCTTTTGCCCGAAGGTGCATTGTTTGTAAACACCTCGCGTGGCGCCGTGGTCGATCAGTCTGCTCTTGAAAATGAGCTTGAAAAGGGAAGATTTCGTGCTTTTCTTGACGTTTATGAGGTTGAGCCTCCGACGGAGGACAGTAAGCTTTATAAACTCGACAATGTCATACTTATGCCGCATATGGGGGGACCGACGCGTGATATTCGCAAGGACATTGCAAGGTCCTTGCTGATCGAGGCAGCTGAATTTATAAATAACGGAGCTCCGCTTGTGCACGAGATAAGCCGCAAAGCAGCTTCGATGATGTCAAAGAGTTAAAATATATGGCATAATACAGAAAGGAATAGTGTGAATTGATATGAGAATATGTTTTTCAACTCTCGGATGTGCTGAACGCGATCTTGACGGAGTTTTGAAGCTCGCGAAAAAATATAATATAGACGCGCTTGAGTTCCGCGGACTCGGCGATGAAATGGATAATAGCAAAATAGTATCGTTTTATCCCGAAAACCGTGAAGAAACTCTTACAAAATTAAAAAACAGCGGCGTCTCTCCTTGGGTCTTGGGCACGTCGTGTGTTTTTCACGATGAGACAAAGTATAATGATTTTATCGAAGAGGGCTATCGCTCTATAGATATTGCAGAGAGCTTAGGCTTTCGCGAGATCCGCGTTTTCGGGAACAATATTGTAGGAGACGAGATTGAGTGTGTCAAACGTGTCGGCGAAGGAGTACGTATTCTTTGCGAATATGCCGCAGATAAAGGTGTCGACGTTCTACTTGAAACACACGGCGAGTTTAATACGCGTGAGCGACTTGTCGCTGTCTGCGAGCATTGTAAGGAATATAAAAATTTCGGCTTGCTATGGGACGTCTGCCACACGAGAGTGACGTACGGTAAGGATTGGCGCGATTTTTGCGATGAATTTTTTGCTTACATACGCCACGTACATCTGAAGGATATTGCAGACGGCAAGCTCGTTTTGCCAGGTGAAGGAGAGCTTCCGCTCTATGATATGGTAAATTATCTTACAGAAAAAGGTTATGACGGTTATTTCTCTCTTGAGTGGGAGAAAAAATGGCATCCTGAATTGCCTTGCATAGAGAAGGCTCTTGATGCGCTGTTGAATACCCTTAACGGAAAGGAGTAATTTTGAAAAAGAACTATGACGTTGCGGCATACATATGGCCTGCATATACGGGTGACGAGCCGAGAACGAGAATGTTTTGGCCCGAAGGTAATGGCGAATGGGAATCGGTAAAGAGTGCAATTTCCATGTATCCCGACCATAAGTGGCCGAGAAAACCGCTTTGGGGATACGTAAACGAGGCAGATCCTTACGTTATGGAGATGCAGATAGAGGCGGCAGCTGCTCACGGAGTCAACGTCTTTATTTATGATTGGTATTGGTTTGACAACAGACCTTTTCTCGAGCAGTGCCTTGATAACGGATACCTCAAGGCGCGTAACAACGATAAAGTAAAGTTTTATCTTATGTGGGCAAACCATACTGCAAGCACGCTTTGGTGTAAAGATCTTGATGATAAGGACATACCGATATGGGACGGTGCTGTAGACAGAAAAACCTTTGAGCATATCGTTCACCGCACAATTGATAAATATTTTAATCACCCCTCTTACTACAAGATCGACGGAAGACCCGTCTATATGCTGTTTGATACCGAAAATCTTGTCAGAGGACTTGGAGGTGTAAAGGAAACGCTTGATGCACTTCAGTATTTCCGTGATGAAACTGTCAAGGCGGGATTTCCGGGTCTTGAGCTTCACCTTACGATAAGAAGCCCGAAATACAGGGCAAGAAAGCTCGATGAAAATACCACTATTCTCGACTTCATAAATATGGCGGGATTTGACGGTGTAACGCATTACAATTTCTTTGACTATGCGCCGATGAACAGACCTTATCTCGATCTGCTGGAAGACGTAAAGAAGGAGTGGAAATGCGTTGAAGAGACAGTAAAAGCTCCGTTTTACCCTCATGTTTCGATAGGTTGGGATAACACAGCGAGATTTACCGACATTGACTGGGAATGGCGTTGCCTTGACAATACTCCCGAAAACGTGCAAAAGGGCTTTGAGCTTGCACGTGAATACGTTGATGCTCACCCTGATATGAAAGCGCCGCTGATAGTGGTAAACAGCTGGAACGAGTGGACCGAGGGAAGCTATCTTGAGCCCGACGACGTATACGGATACGGCTATCTTCAGGCGGTCAAAAACGTTTTCAAAAAAGATGAATGAGGGCAAATTTTATGTACATTATTTATAAAAACAATGCTTTTTCTATCTCGTCCGAGCTATCTGAGCGAACGGTGTGTGAGCTTTTAGCACCCGTGTGCATCGAAAACGACGAGGAGATAACTGTTCCTTTTGAAAAAGAAGAAAACCGAGTCGCAGTCTATAAGGACGAAAAAAACGAGGTCACGCTCAGCGTAGAGCAGAGGTCGGATACGCTCTTTTACATAAGTCGCACTTGGAAAAATACGTCTGCCGAGACCCGTTCTATACGTATAGCTCAGCGCGTCTTGCCGAGCTTTGAGACAAGCAGATATCTTATCCCATGTGTCAGCGCAAACGGAAACGAATTCGGCGCAGGGTTTGAGCCTAAGGGACTTGAGCGCGACGGAAAGCGTTGGGTGTTTGCATACGACCGCGTTTCTATACCTGCGTGCACTCTGACCGAAAACGCAGACTACGCTTGCGCGCTCTTTGCTTCGTCAGAAAACGCCCTCTCGCTTGAGTCGTCCTGCTCGATATACAAGGATGAGAAGGGAAGGTTTGTGCAAGAACTCTCGCACCCCATCGCCGAGCTTCCTATCACGTACTCATCGAGAGATAAGTACGCTGAGGGATACGAGACCTTTTTGACGCTTGCACCCGACGAGACTATAAGCGTCGGTGCGTATCTGTCGGTATGTAAGCCGAGATGGGAAAACTACGGTATATGCGACGTGCTCGATACCGCGCTTGAGCTCTACGGAGATAACGGCAATATAGCCTGTCCTACGAATCGCGAGCTTTGGGATCGCTCTATCGTATTTGCAAAGAGTCTTATTTCCGAGTACAAGGGCAAGAAGGGACTTATCATCGGATTTTTGCCCGACGGAAACGGGGGATTTTCTTATCGCGGCGACAATTGCTTTGAGCTTGCCTGGTGCGGACAAAACGTACTTTTCTCACGTATGCTCATCGAGGACTACATCCGCTTCGGTCACGAGGACTCGCTCAAGGACGCACTTGAGATACTTGATACCCGCGTAAAGTTCTGTACTGCAAAGTCGGGACTTCTTGCGGCGCAGATGCGCGACTTTGAAGATCTTGATGCCGCGGCGGCAGATACTTGCAATATGGGCTACGGTGCGTATGAGTTTATCCGTACGTATCTTACGCTGAAAAAGATAAACATAGACAGACCCGCATATCTTGATGCGGCGAGAGGGCTGTGCGACTTTTTCGTTGAGCATTTTTCGGATAAATACGGTTTTGGAAAGAAGTGGCGTCTTAGCGGAGAGTGCTTGGACGAGGGTGGAACTATAGGCGGATTTGTCATTCCCGCGCTTGTAAAGATGTACGACGTTACGGCAGAGAAGAAGTATCTCGATATCGCAGAGCGCGCGATGCATTTTTATATGGAGCGCGATCTCGATAAATTCGTCAGCACTGCGGGTGCGCTTGATACCTGCTGCGTTGATAAGGAGACCTCGTTCCCGTTTATCGTCAGTGGAATACTTTTGTACGAGTCTACCAAAAACGAGAAATATCTTGAATGCGCGAAAAAATCGGCGTATTATTTTACGTCATGGATGTTCCATTACGACCCGATCTACGATGCAAGCTCCGAGATCACCGAATATAACGTCACGGTCAAGGGACTTACCTCGGTCTCGGCACAGCATCATCACCTCGATATGTATGCGGGTATAGTAGTTCCGTATCTGCGCAGACTTGCAGAGCTTACGGGTGACGAAAATTGGCGCGTGCGTGCGGATATGATGTGGCGCGCGGTAACGCAGTACATCGGCGACGGCGAGCTTAAAATACATAACGTCGTCCGTCCCGTCGGTTCACAGAACGAGGCACTTTTCCATTGCCGTTGGGGATTTGGTAGCGGCAAGCGCGGTCAGCTCAACGATTGGCTTGTTGCTTGGCCCTGCGCTTTCCGTCTGTCTGTACTTGCGGAAGAGGAATTTTAAACTGTATAACAAAAGGCTTGGAATTTTCCAAGCCTTTTGTTATTATCAAACGGTATCATTTGTCGCAAAATACAGTTCCGACAGACCAAGGAGAAAGCGAAGGAATATTCACGAGATATCCGTCGTCTGTCTTCTTTGCCGTCAGCTCGCACTCGCCGTCGTATTGTGACATAAAGTAAAAGCGTTCTGCTTTTGGGTTGCGAATTAAGAGTTCGATATTTTTCTCGGTTCCTATAGTACAGTTGACTACCGAGGCAGATACCGTCTTGCCGTCAGCATCGGTACGCGGCATAAGGTTTGCTTGTATAGGTGAGATTATCTTGGCGGGCATTTTGTCACCTATGCAGTCGATAATATTAAGTATCCTGTTGCGCTGTGTTGATGGAACGATGCCTTTCCAAAGGTCGCACGCCATAACTGCCCACTTGCCGCCCTGGGCGGTCGTCATAATAACCGAGGTGTAGCCGAAAGGAAGCTCGGGATCGTCGCAAGCGTGCGGGCAGATCATATTTTTGTCGTAGTATCCGAGAACTTCACAGCCCTCTGGGATGCCGAGCATAAAATATTTGTTGTTTCTGCCGGCGGTAAAGAAGCTGGGGCTGAAGTGGTCATGATAGCCTTTGTTTACGGGGTGGTCGGTGTATATCTCGTTTGCGACAAGCGACTGTGCATTTGTAGCCCGTACAAGCTTAAATCCGAGATCAAAACCGAGTGACTGCATATATTCAACGGTCTCAGCATCTGTCAGTACGTTGCACGAAAGGAGCGTTGCGAGCTCCTCGCGGTTCATTTGCTTTGCGGCATCGGGGTGAAGGATATACGTGCCTGAATCTTTGTAGGTCAGGGGAAGACCGTTGCGCAGAAGCATATTAGCCCCTCTGTAGTGCTCGGTGTTGAAGACGTACATATCGTCGCTTTGCTTTAAAGAGCGCAAATGAAGCTTTTTTGATGCGGCAAAGCAGATACCTGCATCTTTGCTTTCGCTCGATACCTTCGCAAGTCTTTCCCAATATGCGTTATGCTGTGAGAAGAGCTCAAAGCCTTCCTCGTAGAATTCAAGCGGCTCGTTAATGTCTCCCAGCATAGCATAGCTCAAGTCGGTCATACCGCTTGCAAGATATAATGTGCTTTCAAACGCAGTTCCCGCCATAGTTTTTCCCATAGCAGTGTCGGGTGTGTTTTCTATTTCGGGGTAGATCCTCTTTACGTAGTCGGGAAGCATGCTGTCCTGCCACGCAAGGAAATAGCATTTTTCTATGATCTCGTTGGGATTGTGGTCGTTGTACGTGCCGCCGCCGGGGCGGTAAGAGGGTGCATATCCCGTGACGTCGTACATAGTATCAAAGATATAGTCGTGTCCGTATCCCGTGTAAGGACCGTTAGCACAGTTCTGAAGCGAGACTACCGTTTCGGGAGAATATTTCTTGACTACCTCGCAAATCTCTCTTGTGAATGATGCAATATCATCGCGTATCTGCTCTATATATTGCGCTCTTACTTTTATATCGCCGTGAAGAAATTCATCGACGAGGGATACTCTGTCAAAGGAATATCCGTACTTCGCGTTGAACTTAGAGATACAGTGCTCGCAGAAGCAACCAAAATCAACGGGCGCGTGGTTTTTGGCGCGAAGGTCATCGTCTATCCAGAATTCGCCGGGGCGGATCGCGCTCACGTAATATTTTACCAATTCTCGATTGTATTCTCTGAAATACTCGTCGTTCCAGCAGAACGAATAATTTGCAACCACTCCGTTGTGTCCGACCATCATTCTGACAGGAGATCCTTCGTGTACGAGCGCCGAACAATCAAGCTTTGACATATATTCACCGTGTCCGATGCTGTTTGAGAGCTGAAGATCTACCGATATACCTTCCTTGCGGAGCTTTTTGGCTGTTTGTGCAAGAGCTTCGGCATATTCCTTGTGACATTCGAGCGACGGATAGCCGTATTTTGTGTTGAGCCATACCGCGTTCATTGATCCAGGGTGCTTTTTTACGGCTTTGATAAACTCTTCGATCCTGTCACTCGAAAAATTTCTGCCGCCTATTCTTTGAACTATTTTCATAAAATCACCTCTCACAGTTTGCTATGTAATATTTTAATTATAAACTATCAAAATGTGTTTGTCAATATAAAATAATTGCTTTTGTTTTGTACTATATTGTTAAGGTAGAAAAACAAGAAAAATTTATTTATATATCGGTTGACAAGCTTTTTTCTTTATGCTATAATTGCCTTAAACGTATTCCTAAAATAACTTTTCAAGGGGAAATAAAATGAAGAAGATAGGAAGAGAAGTGCTTTTTTTGAAAACGGGTAAGGGAAATCCCCGCAACGGCGAGGGTTCGTTTATTCGTCTTAAAGACGGACGCATAATGTATGCCTATACTCAATATTACGGCGACGATTGGAACGATCACGCGACCGCACGTATTGCTGCGTATTATTCTTCTGACGAGGGAGAGACTTGGTCCGACGGGGGTGTTCTCGTTGCCAAGGATGCAGAAGCTCTTAATATAATGTCGGTAAGCCTCGTGCGCCTTAATAACGGTGATCTCGGCGTAATGTATCTGCGCAAGTATATGAAAGGAGACGATCTGCTTTGTATGCCTTGCCTTATCAGATCCGCAGACGAGGGAAAGACTTTCGGAGAGCCGGTAGTCTGTATTGATGAAGACGGATATTACGTCGTTAACAACGATAGAATAGTGAAGCTTAGCGACGGAAGACTTATGTTTCCGTTTGCCTATCACGGCGAGAGCGGTCTACGCGCGCGTCCCGGTGTGCTTAAAGTCTCCTATTCAGACGATGACGGCAGAAGCTGGAAGAGCTCGACTACAACGGTGCGATCGCCTTACGACGATTGCATTCAGCTTCAGGAGCCGGGGGTAATGGAGCGTGACGACGGAAAGATATGGATGTGGTGCAGAACCGCTTACGGTCATCAGTATCAGTGCTTTTCCGAGGATAGAGGCGATACGTGGAGTAATATCGTACCCGCGTTCCGCTTTACCTCGCCCGATTCTCCTATGCAGATAAAAACTATTGGCAAATACACGCTTGCGGTATTTAATCCCATAGGTTACAACTGTATGAAGGACGACAAGGAGGGGTGGAATAGCCCAAGTCGTACCCCGTATGTGTGTGCGGTCAGTCTTGACTGCGGCAGATCGTTTTTTGATATGAAGCAGACCTTTGCCAATGGCGGATACGACGATTTCGTCAGGAAGTGCTTTTTGCTCGAGGACGATATGACCGAGAGCTATTGCTATCCCGCGATAATTGAAGTTGATGGCGGATTCCTCGTCGGATATTATCACAGTAACGGTACAGGAATTTGCCTTAACAGCGCTAAGATAACTAAAGTAATGTTTGAGGAAATAGAAAAGTAAAGGAGAATTTAAAATGAAAGATATTAAGGTTGCGTTTATAGGACTTGGAGGCCGCGGAGATTCGCTTTTGAACGTAGTTTTATCGCAGAACGAAAATGTTACGGCGGTCTGTGATCTTTACGCAGACAGAGCGGAGAAGGCGGCAAACAAGGTAGAAGAAAAAACGGGCAAGCGTCCGATCGAATATACCGACTACAAGGAGCTTCTCAAGAGCGATGATGTAAACACGGTCGTTGTTTCTTGTGCGTGGGAGGACCACGTGAAGATAGCAATTGATGCTATGAGAGCGGGCAAGGCAGTCGCTCTTGAGGTCGGAGGAGCTTATTCAGTACATCAGTGCTGGGAGCTCGTAAAGACCTACGAGGAAACTCGCGTACCATTTATGTTCCTTGAGAATTGCTGCTTCGGTCGCCGCGAGCTTATGGTGCTTAATATGGTAGAACTTGGTGTGTTCGGCAAGATAGTTCACTGCGCGGGCGGATATCATCACGACTTGCGCGAAGAGATCGCGTATGGAAGAGAAAACAGACACTACAGACTCAGAAATTATCTTACCCGCAACTGCGAAAACTATCCGACGCACGAGCTCGGACCTATCGCGAAGGTGCTCGGTATAAACAAGGGCAACAGAATGTTAAGCCTGACCGCTACCGCTTCAAAGGCGGAGGGACTTCACGATTACGTTCTTCGTAAGAAGTCTGATGACGAATTCCTTTGCAACGCGCAGGTAAATCAGGGCGACGTGGTCACCACGGTCATCAAGTGTGCAAACGGCGAGACCATCGTGCTCACGCTCGACACGACGCTCCCGAGATTTTACAGCCGCGGATTTACCGTAAGAGGTACGCGCGGAATGTACGAAGAAGCTACCGATTCGATATTCCTTGATAACGGCGAGGATTCAAAATTCGATTGGAATTGGCGCGCAAACAAGGTTGGCAACGCGGCTGACTATACCGAAAAGTACGAGCATCCCATATGGAAGAAGTACATAGAAGAAGGAGTTCAGGGCGGTCACGACGGAATGGATTACCTTGAGTTCAAGTTCTTCTTTGACGCGCTTCGCAACGACAAGCCGATGCCCGTTGACGTTTACGACGCGGCATCTTGGATGGCTATTACGGCACTTTCTGAGGTGTCGATAGCAAAGGGAAGCGCACCCGTCGAGATCCCCGATTTCACCGAGGGTAAGTGGCTTCGCGGTGTTGTTAAGGAAGAGCTATAAGATTTACGAAAGGTAAATAGGAACAGAAAATGAACGATTTCTGCATAGAGATAGGGAAGGCATCCGTTGTCGCGCAGGGCGAGAATACGGGGTGGGGAAACTATCAGTTTCCCGATATCCATTATACGAAAAACGGATCGATCTACGTAACTTGGGCTATGCGTCCCGATGATGTTAATTTCTACGGTGGAAAGATGTTTGGCGAGGCGGTATCCGATGATCTTGGCAATACTTGGCGAGAGCCCGACACGAAATGCGTCGTTATCCCGGACACGCTTCTTAAGAACGGAAAGGCTTTCAAGGGCTTTAAAAGAGAATTTGCATTCAGGAGCGAGTATATTGCCTTGCACACCCCGTTAGCTGAGCATAAGGGTGTAAAATATCATTTTGCAGAAGATATAAAGGAGTTTGATGATAAAGTCTTTGGCGTGGAGGTAGATACCGAGACGGGCGAGGAGAGCTTGTTTGAGACAAAGATCAATTGGAATAACCTTGCTTTGATAGAATATCCCGATAACCGCATATTGCCGACGGCGTATATGATGGCGGCTTGCGGCGAATATGCCAAGGTCCTTCGAATCGATGATGCTCTTTACTTTGCAACTTATCACCGAAGCTTTGATATACACGCGCAGACGCGAGAGTCTGCCGTTAATAAATACACGCTTGCAAGCAGTGTTTTCGTGTTCAGATCTGTTGACGAGGCGCGCACCTGGGACTGTATCTCACAGATCACGGTGAGCGATGACGAATACAGAGAGGAGGACGGATTTGAAGGATTTGATGAGCCTATAATGGAGCTTATGCAGGACGGGTCGGTCGTGATGCTTATGAGAAGCGGCGCGCCCAAAAGCCCGTCTGATCCCGACCGTTTTCCGTGTTATATTACCCATTCGACAGATGCTTGCCGTACGTGGTCAAAGCCTGAAAAATTCGATAGCGTCGGTGTTTTGCCGCAAATACTTCGTCTTGGATGCGGCGTGACCTTAGCTACCTATGGCAGACCCGGACTGTTTCTCAGGGCAACCGATGATCCGTCGGGCAGAGAATGGTCAGAGCATATAGAGATCGAGCTTAGTGCTGATCCTCACGACAGATCCTGCTATTATACGAGGCTTCTCCCGATAGATGATCATAGCGCGCTTTTGGTGCATTCGGATTTCAATTATCCCGATAAGGTCAGTGGCGAACCTAAAAAAACCATTATTGTCCGTAGGGTTACGGTAATTAAAGAATAAAATTACCGAGTTTACTGCATTCAGATGCAGAAGTTGTGTTCTTGGCGTTGCTTACAAATGTAGAGCAGAGGAGAAGAACAGGACTAAAAAACAAGTAATGATCTATAAAAACCGCTTTTGCTATCAACTTGATAGCAAAAGCGGTTTTTGTTTTTATTCTGAACTAAATGAAGTAACCTCGGAATTTTTTGTCTATCGTATCTGCAATAGTCGCGGCGGCATCGCTTACGAAGCCGTCCATTTCCTCTTCGGTAAGATACGGATATTCGCGGTCAAGCGGTCCGTGAGACTCGGAATAAAAGCCGCAAATGTATTTTCTCCGCTCGTCGAATGCCGTGAGCGAAAATTCGTCCATAAACAGATTTTCAAAGCCGACGGCGTCTCTGTAGCGGGTAAACGCGATCGCATCCGGGTGCTTTTCAAGATAGAGAAAATCAAGATCGTACCAATCCTGCTTCCATTTTTGAACGCAGGAGCGGTCGCTATCGGAAAATTCGGGGTCACGTCTTGCGGTCGGGTCAAATATCCGTTCTATCCACAAAACGTCGGTCATAAGGTGACACAGATATCCTATATAAAAAGAGAATTGTTCATTTGTATATGTGGAGAGCTTGTCCGAGGGAAGATATTTTGCCACGAACTTTTCGGGAGATATTATCATTTTGCCGTCTGCGCGCGCTATTTTAAAATGAGATATATCGGTACTCGGTGTAAACACAGTCCAATTCTCGTTTGGAACACCGCTGTCGGGCGCTATATTTCCAACTGTAAATTCAAGTGCCGAGAGACTTTTGACGCGCCGCAATATCTCGTCTGCGATGCGAAGATGGACCATCCACGATGCCATATCGTACCTCCTTTTATTTGCTACAAAAATTATAGCACATTTTTAAATTTTAGTCAAGCGCGTATATTTTGATATAGCTTTGGAAATGTGAGAATATAATTGAAGTATCTGTAAAGAATAATACTGTAAAAACGGAGGCGGATATGGCGGTAGAAGAAATTGTAGATATCAAGAATAAATATTTTGGAACTGACGGATTTCGAGGAGAGGCGGGAATAGATCTTAATTCAACGCAGGCGTATCGCGTAGGAAGATTTTTAGGTTGGTACTATGCTTCGTGGCTCTCGGGCTGTGAGAGGATAGACTACAGACCGAAGATAGTTATAGGCAAGGACACGCGGCTATCAAGCTATACGCTTGAATACGCGATAGCGGCGGGCATAACGGCATCGGGCGCTGACGCGTATATGCTCCACGTGACTACCACGCCGAGCGTTTCCTACGTGACCGTGCAGGACGGATTTGATTGCGGAATAATGATAACCGCATCGCATAACAGCTTTTACGATAACGGAATTAAGATAATCAACAGATACGGCGAGAAGCTCGACGACAGCACTACACAGCTTATCGAGGAATATATCGACGGAAATACCGAATCCTTAGGTCTTGAGTGCGATATCCCGTTTGCAGAGCGCGGGGATATCGGACGTATAGTTGACTACGTAGCGGGAAGAAACAGATATATCGCATACCTTATCTCGCTCGCATCGCACTCGTATAAGCATCTTAAGATAGGTATAGATTGTGCTAACGGCGCGTCCTGGTCGATAGCAAGCGCACTTTTT
>SVSY01000066.1 GCA_015064065.1 Oscillospiraceae bacterium | reverse complement strand
GAACTTTTGGAAGGAGGAGCGGTAATATAGCGACTCCGCACAAAAGCGAAAATCGTCAAGACGATTTTCGGGATCTACTATGCGGTTTTATGTAACCCTTTTGTGTAAAAGTAACTTTTGAATTACAACGGCTTTACATCTAACCTCTTTATAGATCCCTCACTCGTCGGCAAGCTCCTCGTTCGCCCTTTTTCACCCTTACGGGTCTGAAAAAGGGTTCGACTCCGTGTCGGTTGTTTCAAATTTCGCCTTTTTGCAACAATATCTCGACACTCCGCTCAGGATGACGGATAGAGTGGAGATGCGGCTACCATCTTTGAAACAAATTTCTACAAACCGGTAGGTGTCGGCGCCCACGACGACCCAAGGTACTAATGCCCATATTGGATCGGCTTGAATTTTTCTATTTTCTCTTTATCTTATCGTTGTAATCCTTTGCCGCGGATTCGGTCTTATTGTCGCCGTACTCGTAATATACCTTTCCAACGAGGTCGTCGGGCAGATACTGCTGTTCGACGTAATGGTTCGGGTACATATGCGGATACTTATAGCCCTTAAAGAGCGGGCTTTGCAGGTGCTTTGGGAATTCTCTTCCCATTCCCGCCTCTACGTCCGCCATTGCCGCGTCTATTGCCGATTCTGCCGAATTTGATTTTGGTGCGGTCGCAAGAAGCAATGCGGCGTTCGCGAGAGGTATGCGCGCCTCGGGCATTCCGAGCTCCTTTGCCGACTCGCAAGCGGCTCTCGTTACTGCCGCGGCGAGCGGATACGCGAGCCCTACGTCCTCGGACGCGATGACCTGAAGCCGTCTGCAGACCGAGATAAGCTCGCCTGCCGCGAGCAGCTTTGCAAGATAGAACACCGTCGCGTCGGGGTCAGAGCCGCGGATCGATTTTTGCAGGCAGGACAAGAGGTCAAAATGCGTATCTGTGTCAAAATTGCCTATTCTGACGTTGAATTCGTCGACGACATCCTGCGTTATCTCGTTTTCAGCCGAGAAATACGCGTTTTCGAGCACGCCTATCGCGTGTCGCACGTCGCCCGAGGTACTTTTTGCGATATAGAGCAGTACCTCGTCGCTGACCTGTTTTTCGCTTCCCGACTGTCCGTCAAGGAATGCCATAGCCCGCCTCAGCGCGCCGACGCAGGCTTCTGCCTTTACGGGCTTGAATTCAAAGAGCGAGGAACGCGAGATTATCGCGTTGTATATGTAAAAATGTGGATTTTCGGTGGTTGAAGCTATCAGCGTGACTCTTCCGTCCTCGATATATTCGAGCAGAGCCTGCTGTTGCTTGCGGTTGAAATACTGTATCTCGTCGATGTAGAGCAATATCCCGCCGCGCGCGAAGATATTGTCCGTCGTTCCGAGTATCTCCTTTACGTCCGAGAGCGAGGCGGTGGTTGCGTTTATGCGGTGGAACGCCATATCCGCGCCGCGCGCGATTATCTCTGCCGCCGTCGTCTTTCCCGTGCCGGGCGGGCCGTAAAATATCATATTTGTGAGTCTGCCCGCCGATATCATACGGCGCACGACTCCGCGCTCGCCGAAAAGGTGGTCCTGACCCACTATATCGTCGAAGCTCTTAGGGCGGATAGAGTCCGCGGTTCTGAAGCTGTTCATAGGCGTACGACCTCCTTTCAGCTTTTTTGGGGGTGGTTTATCTCGTATACGGGTCGCTGCTCTTAAAGCTGCCGACGAAGGAGTCGAGCACCTCGAGTATCTTCGGCATATAAAGCATAATTACGAAGAATGCGACCGTGAGCAGTATTATTGCGACGATGGTGGAGCGCCAGCTCGAGCCCTTTGCGTAGAACTTCTGCTCCGCCATTCCGACCATCTCTTCGGGTATGTAAAATCTGTCGTGCGATGGGTCGACGCGGTACTCGATATCCTTGAATTTGGGCAGCTTTGGCTCTTCTTTGCGTCTGTTTTCGTATTCCTCGCGGTCAAGAGCCTGATTTTTGTAGAATTCCTCTTCCTCGACGCATTTTACCACGCGTCTCAGGCTTACGCTCCTCTGTACCGCGCTACGCATAAACGGGTTTTTGTGGTATCCGAGCTCCTCGAGCGTTGCCGCTTTATCCACACTCGTGCGGCTGTCGGCAAGTATCCTGCGCGCCAGAGCGCCGAGTACCTGCTTGTTGTACGCCATAGCAATGCAGGCGATGACTATTCCTACGTATATTCCGAGCGCAATAAGGCTTACCGACATTACGCTGTCGGGCTCGAGTCCCAAATTTCCGTAATATCCGTCAGCACCCGTGAAGATCTCGCGAAGATATTCGCAGAAATCTTCCCAAAGCGTCGTTTCTTCGGTTGTTGCCAGAATTGATCTGTTCATATTTTTTCCTTTTTGGGTTGTAGTTAGTTTGGGTTGGGGGAGAGTTAGTTTGAGTTGGGGTTTTATTTTCGCGACTTTCTTTCGGAGAAAGTCGCCCAAAGAACTTGCTGCAAAGAAGTTCTTTTTAGAACATCAAGGTTGGTTTATGCAAATTTAATGGCATAAAGAGTAATTTTTCTAAGGAAGTGTTCTCGGACGCCTCATCGGCACCGAGAACACTTTTTATTTTAATTGTACGTTTGTGCGGCTGTTGTCCTTGAAACAAATCCCAACATTCTCGGTAGGGGAGCGCCTTGGTGCTCCCGATGTCGCAATCAAATCCCATCGGCACGTACGGCTACGCACACGCGAACTCCTACCACAAATCTGTAGGGACCGGCGTCCTCGACGGTCCGATGTCATAATGATTTTTAAAATGCATAAAGTGTCTATTGTTTAAATAACATCGTAGCCGTTAACCAAATAAAATTTCATTATGCGGCTCGGACAGTCGAGGACGCCTGTCCCTACAATCAAATGAAGATTGTAGCCGTGTGAAACATATCGCCCGATGTCGCAATCAAATCATATCGGCACGTACGGCTACGCACATTTGCAAAACACGCCCCAAGCTCGTCATCCTGAGCGAGCGAAGCGAGTCGAACTTTTGGAAGGAGGAGCGGTAATATAGCGACTCCGCACAAAAGCGAAAATCGTCAAGACGATTTTCGGGATCTACTATGCGGTTTTATGTGACCTTTTTGCATAAAAGTAACTTTTGAATTACAATGACTTTACATCTAACCTCTTTATAGATCCCTCGCTCGTCGGCAAGCTCCTCGTTCGCCTTTTTTCGCCTACCTCGGTCGAAAAAAGGTTCGGCTTCGTGTCGGTTGTTTCAATGTTCGCTTTTTGATAACGATATCTCGACACTACGCTCAGGATGACGGATAGAGTGGAGATGCGGCTGTTATCTTTGAAACAAATCCCAACATTCTCGGTAGGGGCGCTTCAAGAAGCTCCCGATGTCGCGGGCAACTATCCCAAAGGCGACCGCCTTCGCGGTCGGTCGCCTTTGATGTCGTGATTATTTCTTGATGATGTCAACGCCGACATACTTGCGAAGCACCTTGGGTACTACTACCGAGCCGTCTGCAAGCTGGTTCTGCTCAACGAGAGCGGGAAGGATACGGCTTGTCGCAAGTCCCGAACCGTTGAGAGTGTGAACGAACTCGGTCTTACCGGTCGCTTCTCTCTTAACTCTCATCATACCTCTGCGCGCCTGATAGTCGCGTGCATTGGATACAGAGGATACCTCCTTGTAGCCGTTCATAGAGGGAATGTTTATCTCGATGTCGTAGGTTCTTGCCATAGATGCCGAGCAGTCCTCTGCCGCGAGCTTAACGGTGCGGAAGTGGAAGCCGAGTCCCTTTACGAGATTTTCAGCGTTTGCAACGAGCTCCTCAAATGCCTCGTCGCTCTTCTCGGGAAGCGTGTACTGTACCATCTCGACCTTGTTGAACTGGTGTCCTCTTACCATACCTCTCTCGTCGGCACGGTAGCTTCCTGCCTCGCGTCTGAAGCAGGGGGTGTAGCTTATATACTTGCGGGGCAGATCTGCCTCGGTGAGTATCTCGTCTCTGTGGAGAGAAACGAGAGCTGTCTCTGCCGTGGGGAGCATAAAGCGGCGGCGCTCGTCCTCTGCGGTCTCAAGCCAGTAAACGTCGTCAGCAAACTTCGGGAACTGTCCTGCGGTAAGTCCGCACTCGTAGCCGAGCATGTGGGGAACGAGCACGAGCTCGTAGCCGTTGCCGATGTGTGTGTCAACGAAATAGTTGAGAAGCGCCCACTCAAGTCGAGCACCCATTCCGCGATAGATCCAGAATCCTGCGCCCGAGAGCTTTGTGCCTCTCTTGTAGTCGATAAGTCCGAGATCGGTGCAGAGATCTACGTGGTTCTTGGGCTCAAAATCGAATACCTTGGGCTCGCCGAAGAAGCGCAGAGGCTCGTTGTTCTCCTTGCCGCCGGGGAGAAGATCCTCGTCGGGAAGATTGGGAAGTCCGAGCATTACGGAAGTAAACTGTGTCTCGACCTCCTTGAGTCGCTCGTCGATCTCCTTGGTCTTAGCGCCGAGCTCCTTCATTCTTGCAAAGATCTCGTTTACGTCCTTGCCCTCTTTTTTGTACTGAGGAATGAGCTTGTTGGTCCTGTTCTGCTCTGCCTTGATATCCTCGGTCTCGCGAATGAGATCGCGGCGCTCGCCGTCAAGCTTGATTATCTGCTCGATCTCTTCGCGTGCTTCCTTGCCCTTCTTCTGAAGTCTTGCTATTACCTCTTCGGGATTTTCCTTGATGTATTTGATGTCTAACATTTTTTTATCCTCTTTTTTAGTGGTTTTTATTTTTTCCACCTTTCTTTCGAGAAAGGTGGAGCCAAAGAACTTGAATGAAGGAATTTTTTGTGCAGCCGTGTGTGCTCATAAAATTCCGTCTAAGGTAGAAATTTATCGGACCCTACGTCCCGATAAATTTCAATTAAATTGTTTTTCGGTACCGATGAGGTGTCCGAAAAACTACAAAAATGCTGTGTGATAAAATATTATCTGAACGATGAAACAGCGAATAATAATTTTTATTCACAGCAAGTTCTTTTGGTTCTTTTCTCGAAAGAAAAGAACGAAAAAACTAAAACAAATCTAACTACTCCTCAAAAATACCCTGACCGCAGAGCGAGCGAAGGAGTGCTTCGAGGTCCTCGTCGTTGTCGTAGGTAAGCTCAACTACCTTTTTGCGCGAGGAGCGCGAGATACGCACCTTTCTGCCGAGTGCCGACATAGCGCGGCGTTCGAGCTCTTTCATATGAAGCTTTATCTGCGGGTGGGTCTGTTCCTCTTCATTGGGCTCGTCCTTGCGGTTAGCTATTGCGTTGAGGCGCTTGACCGAATTTTCGACCTCGCGCACGGTGAGGTTCTGCGCGATAGTTCTGTTTGCGAGCGGGAGGATATCGTCGTCGTCCTCAAGACCGAGGAGCGCACGTGCGTGACCTGCCGTGAGCTCGCCGACGCGGAGCATTTCGAGCACCTCGTCGGGAAGATCGAGCAGACGGAGCATATTGGTAACAGCCGAACGGCTCTTGCCTACCTGCTTTGCCACCTGATCCTGAGTCAGACCGAACTTGTCTATAAGCGCACCGTAGCCCATAGCCTCTTCAACGGGGTTGAGGTCCTCACGCTGAATGTTCTCAATGAGCGCGACCTGCGCGGCGCGAAGATCGTCGCCGTCGAAGATAACTGCGGGGATCTCACTGAGACCCGCCATTTTTGCCGCTCTCCAACGGCGCTCACCTGCGATTATCTCGTAAGTGCCCTCTGCATCTTCGTTTTCACGGACGATTATCGGCTGAAGAACGCCGTAGTTCGCTATCGAGTCGGCAAGGACCTCGAGAGATTCGCGGGGGAAGGTCTTTCGGGGCTGATCGCGGCGAGGCTCGATGTCGGATATGCGGAGATCCTCAGCCGCACCCTTTTTGCCGTCGAGCACATTGTCGTTGAAAATGTCGTAGAAGCCTCTGCCGAGGCCGCTTGTCTTCTTTGTTGCCATGTTTGTACCAACCTTTATTTGTTCATAATTTGTTCATAATTATACTGCAAACAGCGCAAAAAGCTTACTTTTTGAAGTTAGCCTTAACGCTTCTGTTCTTGTGCTGAGTTTCAAACAAGGTCTTGGGCTTTATCTCGGTAGAGCCGATGGGAGTGATGCGGATAGAGCCGCCCTCGTTTTTCATAGTGACGCTGCCGCGATCCTCACGCAGATCGGGGGTGTTGTCGTCAAGAAGCTCGCCGAGTCCGCGCCCCAGACCCGCAGGCTTTTTCGGTGTGTTCGCCATATAAACTCCTTAAATTCTCGTCGCAAGCTCTTTTGCGACCTCGAGATATTCCTTAGATCCCTTAGAGCTCTTGTCGTGGTAGTAGGTAGGCTTGCCGAAGCCGGGTGCCTCGGTGAGCTTTACGTTGCGGGCGATCCTCGTGCGGAAGAGCTTGTCCTTGTAGTGCTTTTCAAGCTCGGAGATGACCTGCATCGAAAGAAGAAGTCTGCCGTTGTACATCGTGATAAGTATTCCCGTGATAGCAAGCTCGGGATTGTACATACGCTTGATGCGGTTGATGGTGACCATAAGCTGAGAGAGACCCTCGAGCGCGTAGAATTCGCATTGCATAGGAACTACGACACCGTCGCTTGCGGTAAATGCATTGATAGTGAGCATTCCGAGCGAGGGCGGACAGTCGATGAGAATGTAGTCGTAGAAGTCCTTTACCGACGCAAGCGCGGTCTTTATGCGGAATTCGGGCTCGTCGATGTCAAAAAGCTCAAATTCTGCACCCGCGAGCGTGGTGTTCGTGGGAATTACGTGGAGATTTTGGTAAGGAGTCTCGCAGATGACCTGCTCGGCAGAAAGCTCGCCCGTGAGAAGCTCCTTTGTGGTAGCCTTAAGATTTTTCTTTGAGATACCGACTCCGCTCGTGGTATTGCCCTGAGGGTCAAGGTCAATAATGAGCACCTTAAAGCCGAGAACGCCGAGAGAAGCGGCAATATTTACACAGGAGGTAGTCTTTCCGACACCGCCTTTTTGGTTTGCAAAAGAGATTATCTTTCCCATTTAAGTTTCCTTTCGTCATATGTCTGAGTATTCTGCATGCTTTCGGCAAAATACATTATAGGCATTATAATAGTTATAATTATTATAACATATATCACGCGCGATTTCAATAGACTTTTTACATTTTTTGTAGAAATTTAGTGATTTTTAACGCGCTTTTTCGATGGATTTCGCAGAATGTTTCACGTGAAACGTTTTGGGAGCAAAGCGGAAAGCTGTTTTGAAGATGGTTGCCGTGCTTGCCGATAGGATCTCACAACGACAAGGGTCGTCGTGGGCGCCGATCCCTACGGGTTTGTGGAAATTTTTTCGTAATTTCGTGTCCGCTAAATCGTGACGCAGAGAAACAAAAAGCCTTCCCTAGCAGGGAAGGTGGCGGCGTATGCCGACGGATGAGTAGAACCCTGACACAAAGCAACTTTTTCTACTCAATCCACAATGTTTGCTTTGCTCAACTTCAAGTTTGCTTCGCAAACATTGCACAAGCGGTCCCCCTTCCCTGCTAGGGAAGGCTAAAGGGAATTGACGCTTTTGGCAGTAGCCGTGAGTGCAGATGTGATTTGTTTGTAACATCGGGAGCACCAAGGCGCTCCCCTACCGGTTTGTAGAAGATTGTTCCAAAGATAATTTCTCCTCATCCACCGCAAGCGGTCCCCCTTCCCCGCTGGGGAAGGCTAAGGAAAAGCGACGCTTTTGGCAGTAGCCGTGAGTGCAGATGTGATTTTTTTGTGAGATCGGGAGGAGCAAGCCCCTCCCCTACCGAGAATGTTGGGATTTGTTTCAAAGATAATAGCCGTGCAAACATATAATAAAAACAAAAAGCTTTCACGGTAGCGATGAGCTGTCCGTGAAAGCTTCCTTAGAAAAATTACTCTTTATGCCATTAAATCCGCATAAACCAACCTTGATGTTCCAAAAGAAATTCCTTGCAGGAAGTTCTTTTGGTTCTTTTCTTTCAAGAAAAGAACAGAAAAACACCTAACCCAAACTAACTACAAAGGCTTCTTGGATATCTGCGAATAGTGGCGAGGGTATTTTGAGGGGGTCGGAGATACTTTTTGAGCTACGAGGATAAGACGCTTTTCATAGTTTTCACCGTCAGAGGTAAGCCTGATCTCGACCTCGTTGATAAGCTCGCCGCCGCAGAGCTTGATGGAGTTCTGCGCCGCCTGAGCCTCAGCCGCACCCTGAGAAGCCTTCATAGCCACAAATCTGCCGCCGAGCTTTACGAAAGGCAGACAGATCTCGCTGAGGATCGGTAGCGCGGCAACTGCGCGAGCAGTCGCAATATCGAACTTTTCGCGATATTCGGACTTGTTTGCGAGCTCCTCTGCGCGCGCCGCTATCGCGTCTACGTTCGAAAGACCAAGCTTTTTTGCAGTAGCCTTTACGTATTCTATGCGCTTTGCCGTGCCGTCAAGACCCAAAATGCTCACATCGGGTCGAAAAATAGCCAACGGAAGCGTCGGAAAACCTGCACCGCAGCCGACGTCGATAACTCTCGCACCTTCGGGTATCATAGCCGAAATGCTCACCGAATCCGCGTAATGCTTGAGAATTACCGCGCTTTCTTCGGTGATCGCGGTCAAATTCATACTCTTGTTTACCTCGAGCATTATCTCGGTCAGCTCAAAGAGCTTTAGGATCTGCTCGCTCGTCGGCGTCGGCAAGGACGGATTTTTTGCAAATATATCAAGTGTTTTCTGCTTAAAAGCTTCAAAATTCACGGCTGTCTCCTTAAAAATCTAATTCGTAACGTTTCACGTGAAACATTCTCTTTGTGCTGTGGCGCGACGTTTCACGTGAAACATCGCTTATTTCAGTCCGAGATATATCAGAAGGACCGATACGTCAGCGGGGTTTACACCGCTTATGCGAGATGCTTGTCCTACGGTCAACGGCTTCACCTGCGCGAGCTTCTGCGCGGCTTCAAGACGTAAACCTTTTATCTGCGAGTAGTCAAGATCCTCGGGCAGATGCTTTGCCTCAAGGCGCGCGTGACGCTCGACTTCGGATATCTGCCGCTTGATGTATCCCTCATACTTTATGCTGACCTCCACCGTCGTAAGCACTCTCGGCGGCAGCTTCGGTCGCTTTTTGTCAAGCTCTGTAAGCATTTCATAGGTGATCTCGGGTCTGCGAAGCAGATCTGCAAGCGAAAGACCGCTGTTTACCTCGGGCAGACCGAGGTTCTCGAGAAAAGGATTTATAGCAAGCGGCGAGATATGCGTGTGCTCAAGGCGGTCGATCTCAGCATCTACAAGTGCTTGCTTATTGAGGTACGCGCGATATTGCTCCTCGCTAACGAGCCCCGCTTCGTATCCCTTTTTGGTGAGTCGCGCATCTGCATTATCCTGACGGAGCAGGAGTCTGTACTCGGAGCGCGAGGTCATCATTCTGTATGGTTCGTTAGTTCCCTTGGTCACAAGATCGTCGATAAGCGTGCCGATATAGCTTTCTGAACGGCTCAAAATAAGCGGTTCGCGTCCTTTAAGCGCCAAAGAAGCGTTAAGACCCGCAATAAGACCCTGCGCGGCGGCTTCCTCGTAGCCCGATGTGCCGTTGAACTGTCCCGCGCCGTATAGTCCGCGGATCTTCTTGAATTCGAGCGAAGCGTAAAGCTCGGTAGGATCTACGCAGTCATATTCTATCGCGTAAGCGTATCGCATTATCTCCGCATTGGCAAAACCGTCAAGAGAATGCAGCATTTCACGTTGAACGTCAACGGGAAGCGAGGTGGAAAAGCCTTGAATGTACATTTCCTCGGTATCCTCGCCAACCGGCTCGATAAAGAGCTGATGGCGCTCCTTATCGGCAAAGCGCGTCAGCTTGTCCTCGATCGAAGGACAGTAGCGCGGACCTGTGCCGTGGATCTGACCCGAATACATTGCCGAGCGGTGAATGTTGTCGCGAATGATTCGATGCGTTTCGGCGTTCGTATAGACGATATGGCACGGAATTTGTTGCTTTCCGTCGAAAAACGCGTCGTCGGTAGCGTAGGAATAAGGGGTTATCACGTCCTCGCCGTCCTGACGCTCAAGATCGCAAAAATCTATCGAGCGGCGGTTGACACGCGAGGGAGTGCCGGTCTTAAAGCGCATAAGGCGCACGCCGAGGCTCTCAAGAGAGGCGGTGAGACCCTTTGCGGCAAGAAATCCGTCGGGGCCGCTCGAATAGTTGACGTCACCTATAAAAACGCGGCTGTCGAGATAAGTTCCCGTGCAGATGACCGCGGCGCGACAGCTCCAGACCTCGCCGAGCTGAGTCGTGACCGACGTGACGTGACCGTCCTCAACGCCGATCGAAACTATCTCAGCCTGCACGAGACGGAGATTTTTCGTAGTTTCGAGCGTGTGCTTTATTATATTCTGATACTTTTTTCTGTCGGCTTGGATGCGCTTGGAATGGACCGCCGCGCCCTTGCCGAGATTGAGTGTTCGCGATTGCAGGGTAACGAGATCAGCCGCGCGGCCCATCTCTCCGCCGAGCGCGTCTATCTCATAGACGAGATGACCCTTGCCCGTTCCCCCGATCGATGGATTGCAGGGCATATTCGCGATAGACTCAAGCGACATCGTGAACAGTACGGTGTCCGCGCCCGTTCTTGCTGCCGCAAGTGCCGCTTCTATGCCCGCGTGTCCTGCACCTATTATGACAATATCTGTAATTTCTGACATTTTTTAGCCTTTCTGCCGCCAATCGCGGCAAAATTCTTCACATCTTTATATTATAGCAGATGTTGGGGAAATTGTCAATTGGTTAGTTTGTGTAGTTAGTTTGGGTATTGTTTTTTGCCACCTTTCTTTCGAGAAAGGTGGCGCCAAAGAACTTGCTGTGAGGAATTTTTTGGAACATCAAGGTTGGTTTATGCGGATAAAAATTTATAATAAGTAATTTTTCTAAGGAAGCTTTCACGGACACTACGTACCGTGAAAGCTTTTTATTTTGATTATACGTTTGTGCGGCTGTTATCTTTGAAACAATCTTCTACAAACCGGTAGGGGAGCGCCTTGGTGCTCCCGATGTTGCGAACAAATTACATAGCTACTTACGGCTACCATCTTTGAAACAAATTCCTACAAACCCGTATTGCTCGGCGCCCACGACGACCCAAGATCGCAAGAAAATCGCATCTGCACCCGACGCTACGCTCCCCGCCCGCCGCAAAACCCTACCTTATAATTATATACGCGTGCGCGCGTGCGTAGGTGGCTCTGATAGAGCGCAAAATAGCGAAAAAATCGAGAAATTGGAAATAAATGACATATGTTGTGTAATATCACAAAAATAAAGAGAGCAAATTTGTACAACATTCACAAACTTGATAAAAAGGGCGAACTTTTTTAAGGATTGAATTGACATTTTGGAAAATAAGTGATATAATACCTATAACCATAAGTGCCGATACTATGTCGACACGAAATAAAACAAGGAGAAACACTATGAAAAGAATTATCTCTCTCTTAGTAGTTATGGCTATGATGCTTGCAACCGTGCTTGCTATCATTCCCGTAGCTGCGACCACTGAGACAGAGGGCGATGACGTCGTTGTAGAGAACGGTGCAAACACCGATGGCGATGCAGCGACAGAAACTCCCGATGCCACAGTAACTAGATTCTTGCCTGAGGCCGCATTTAATGCGATCAAGGCATTGTATGAGGCAGATGGTGCAAAGACTCCTGCTTACGTAGCGAGTGTTGCTCCGTTTGTAAACTATAACGCGGATGCTCGCGCTATGTTTGCAAACAAGCGTCTCCTCAAGATCTGGGTTCCCGTAAAGAATGCGGGTGCTGTCGATGAGAATGGCGACCTTTTCTTCACTCTCTCGATCGTAACCGTAGCTAACCTCGCTGCAGCTCCTGTTGCTACTTATAGCATCAAGGTAAATGCAGAGGAATACGGAATCGAGCCCAATACGACCAACGTACATAAGATGATCGAGGTCAACCTCGTAGACTACGATATCGTAGTTGCTGAGGGTCAGACTATCGCTCTCGGCGGACAGGACACCGCTACTCTCGCTTGGGCAAACGGCGATGCTATTGCCATCGTTAACGCTCTTAAGGACAACGGCGCAGAGTATGCGACTGTTTTCCAGCCCAACGCTGGTAAGGACAAATTCAACCCCGACGAGAAGTTCAACAACACTGCTATCTTCTACGACGTTGAGATGATCGACGCTGACGCAGAACTTCCGATAGAGTACTACGGTACTCCTATCAGCACTGTTGATGAGCTCAAGGCTATCGAAGCAGGTAAGAGCTACTATCTTACTGCTGATATCACTCTTCCTGCAGATTGGGCTTCCGTTGCATTCGCAAACGGAACCTTTGACGGTAAGAATAAGACCATTACCTACACAGGTACAGCTCCTCTCTTCACAGGATTTGAGAACGCTACTTTGAAGGACGTTACCATCACCGGTGACGTTGCTGTCGGAGCTGCGGTTCTTGCTACCATGAGCGGCGCTATCGTTCTCGATAACGTTGACGTTAAGCTCAAGAGCATGAGCCTCGGTTACGTAGCTCAGTGGCAGCCTGTTACAAGCTACACCTTCAAGAACTGTGATAACTATACCCCTGTTAACGGCGGTAACGACGCAGCTGCGTTCGTTTCCGGTATCAACAGCAACGGTACAGTCCTCATCGATAACTGTAATAACTACGCAAGCGTAACCGGTGCAAGCAGCTACGTAGGCGGATTCCTCGGTCACGTATGGACCGGCGGTATCACCATCAAGAACTCCACTAACGGTTCTCCCGACGTAAAGACCACCGTTAAGTCTACAGGTGGTGTCGGTGGTTTCATCGGTGGTTCTAAGGGTAACATCGTTGTCGAGAACTCCACCAACTACGCAGACGTATTCACCAATGCCAGTGGAAAGGATGCCGGCGGTATCGTAGCTACTGACTACGGTGTCGGCAACCACACCTTCAAGAACGTTGCTAACTACGGTAACGTCAACCAG
>SVSY01000065.1 GCA_015064065.1 Oscillospiraceae bacterium | reverse complement strand
CTTGCCGTTGAGCTCGGGGATAACGAGACCGATTGCCTTAGCAGCGCCGGTAGAGTTAGGAACGATGTTCTGTGCGCCTGCACGTGCACGGCGGAGGTCACCCTTTCTGTGAGGACCGTCGAGGATCATCTGGTCACCGGTGTAAGCGTGAACGGTGGTCATGATACCGCTCTCGATAGGAGCATAGTCGTTGAGTGCCTTAGCCATAGGAGCGAGGCAGTTGGTGGTGCAGGATGCTGCGGAGATGATCTTGTCATCAGCGGTAAGAGTCTTCTCGTTAACGGAGAATACGATGGTCTTGAGGTCCTTGCCTGCGGGAGCAGAGATAACTACCTTCTTTGCACCAGCGGCGATGTGAGCCATAGACTTCTCGGTGGAGCAGTAGAAACCGGTGCACTCGAGAACAACGTCAACGTCGTTAGCAGCCCAAGGGCAGTTTGCAGCGTCCTTCTCAGCAGAGATCTTGATGGTCTTGCCGTCTACAGTGATGGTACCTGCCTCGTCGTCAGCAACAACGGTGTGACCGTCGTAACGACCCTGAGCGGTGTCATACTTGAGAAGGTGAGCGAGCATGGAAGGCTTGGTGAGGTCGTTGATAGCTACGATCTCGTAACCCTCTGCGCCGAACATCTGACGGAATGCGAGACGACCGATACGGCCAAAGCCGTTAATAGCAACTTTAACTGACATGATTGAATTCCTCCAATTTTTATATTAAAATTTTTTTACGTATCTTTGCGGAAATCAGGCATAACTGCCCACGTTTCCTCAATTATATATTTTAACTCATTTTTTGCAAATATACAAGGGGTTTGACGAAAATTTCTCAATTTTGTATATTTGCACTAAATTTTACACTTTTTTTGTCAATTATCATAAAAAATGACCATACTTTATAATCACTTTGCACAAAGGTCATTACCACTAAAAATATATTTATGCCGCTTATATCTCTCCCCGCTTTTTGATTTACGATATTTATTTATCGCAATACGATAAATTTCTATTGACAAATGCTAAAATTCGGTGTATAATTAGGTAAAACAAAAAAAGGAGTTTTATATGTGCAGATCGACTACAATTTTGATAAAATGCGCGCTCGTGCTCCTGCTTTGCGGAGCGATAGCACTTTTTGCGCTCTGGCTGCCGTCATTACACGAGTACGTGTGTGAACTGATCGAAAAAAGCGACCTCCCCGAATTTCTATCTGCGTTCGTCTATCCGATATCCGCGCTTATTACTATACCGATAATAACCGTTGTCGCCATAGCATTCGGATTTCCCGCCGCCATAGAACGTGACGAGATATTCAGTAACGGCACTGCAAAGAGGCTTAAGTTTATATCAATTATGATATACGCTGCTTGCGCGTGCGGAATTATCGCTACAGCACTACTCTTTTCTGTCGGTGACCGTGTGCTTGCTCCCCTTCTGTTATTTGCCTTTTTTATAGGCGGTGTGCTCGCTCTGATGCTTTCCGTGCTTTCAAGCTACGTTAAACGCGCCGCAATACTTAAGGAGGAGGTCGATCACACGCTATGATAGTAGTAAATATAGACGTTATGCTCGCAAAGCGAAAAATGAGCGTATCCGAGCTGTCCGAGCGCGTTGGATTTACGCTTGCAAACGTTTCTCTGCTCAAAAACGGGCACGTAAAGGCAATAAAGCTCTCAACTCTCGACAAGCTCTGCCGTGTGCTCGAGTGCCAGCCCGCAGATCTGCTTGAATACGTTGAGGGCGACGGAGAATACGATGACTGAAGCTTACGATATTGCCATAATCGGCGCAGGCCCTGCGGGGTCTACGCTCGCACGTGAGCTTGCAGCCAAGCGCGCCGATATGAAGATAATACTGATAGACGGGCAGTCTTCCAAAACACCCAAGCCCTGCGGAGGATTACTCTCCCCCGACGCGCAAAAGGTGCTCGCGCGTTTCGGTCTGACATTGCCAAACTCGATCCTTGCCGATCCGCAGATATTTGCGGTAGAAACTATCGACCTCAAAGAAAAGCTTGTACGTTATTATCAGCGTCATTATTTGAATATGGACAGATACGCCTTTGACAAATGGCTGATATCGCTCGTCCCTCAAAGCGTGGATCTGTGTCAGGAAAAATGCATTTCTGCAACACAAAGAAATGCAACTTTCATTTTGAGACTCAGAAGCGGTAGAGAAATATCGGCAAAAGCGATAGTCGGCGCAGACGGTGCTTCATCAATAGTACGCAAAAACTTCTTTCGGCCTTGCTCCAAAAAATACGTTGCCATACAACAGCATTTTCAAAGCATGAGCGACCTGCTTCCCTGTTATTCCTGCATTTTTGACAGCCGCACAAGCGACAGCTGTTCTTGGAGCATTCGTAAAGGTACGGACATTATCTTCGGCGGTGCGTTTGATATAAAGAGTGGGCGAAAGTACTTCGACAAGCAAAAGAAACACCTTGAAGAGATGCTCAAAATAGAACTCGGCGAGCCGATAAAGACCGAAGCCTGTCTTGTCTGCAGTCCGCGAAGCCCACATGATCTTATCTGCGGACGCGCCGGAATATATCTCATTGGCGAAGCCGCGGGATTTATCAGCTCAAGTTCTTTCGAGGGAATAAGCTCTGCTATGCTCTCAGGGAAGCTTCTCGCGGATGCGATAGCAGACTCAAGCAACGAAGATCAAACCATAAAGAGTTACCGCAAAAAATGTCGAAAATTGCAATTAAAGCTCTATTCAAAGATACTCAAGCGCGCAGTGCTCTGCTCTCCGTTTTTAAGAAAATCGATAATGAAAAGCGGCATAATGAGTGTTAAAAAATATAATTTATGTTGAGATAAATTCAATATTAACGGAGTTTTTTAAAAATCATTTGTGATGTTTATTACAACCTAACTTAAACTCGAATTTTATAATATCAAAAAATAACCGTTGCATTCGCAACGGTTATTTTGTGTTTTTTGTGTTGTAATCTTTAATTAGACCACGCCCTGAGCCTTCATAGCTTCAGCGACCTTGATAAAGCCTGCGATGTTTGCACCTGCAACAAGATCGTCGCCAAGTCCATAATCGTTTGCAGCCTTAACAGATGCGTCAAAGATGTTCTTCATGATCATCTTGAGCTTTTCATCAACCTCTTCTGCAGTCCAGCTGTAACGCATAGAGTTCTGAGACATCTCAAGTCCGGATACAGAAACGCCGCCTGCGTTAACCGCCTTGGAAGGAGCAACGATAACGCCGTTAGCCTTAAGGTATGCAACAGCCTCATTAGTGGTAGGCATATTGGAAACCTCAACGTAGTACTTAACGCCGTTAGCAACTATCATCTCAGCTTCCTTAACGTCTACCTCGTTCTGAGTTGCGCAAGGCATAAGGATATCAGCCTTAACGCCCCAAGGCTTCTGACCTGCAAAGAACTCTACGCCAAACTTATCAGCATAGTCCTGAACTCTGTTACGGCAGGATGCTCTCATCTCAAGCATATAGTCTATCTTTTCGGGAGTGCTGATACCATCGGGATCATAAATATATCCGTCGGGTCCGGAGATAGTAACTACCTTACCGCCAAGCTCGTTTACCTTCTTGACCGTACCCCAAGCAACGTTACCAAATCCCGAGACAGCAAAGGTCTTGCCCTTTATGTCGTCACCGAAATGCTTGAGCATCTCAACGGTATAGTAAACCGCGCCGTAACCCGTTGCTTCAGGACGAATGAGCGAACCGCCATAAGGAAGTCCCTTACCTGTAAGAACGCCGGTGAACTCGTCGCGAAGTCTCTTGTACTGACCGTAGAGATATCCGATCTCACGAGCGCCAACACCGATATCACCTGCAGGAACGTCGGTATCTGCGCCTATGTACTTCTGAAGCTCTGTCATAAAGCTCTGGCAGAACCGCATAACCTCTGCGTCGGACTTGCCCTGGGGATCGAAGTCAGAGCCGCCCTTACCGCCGCCCATAGGAAGCGAAGTAAGAGAGTTCTTAAAGGTCTGCTCAAAGCCGAGGAACTTGATGATGCTCTCATTTACAGAAGGATGGAAACGGAGACCGCCCTTGTAAGGACCGATCGCGCTGTTGAACTGGATACGGAATCCGCGGTTTACCTGAACGACGCCATTGTCGTCTACCCACGGAACGCGGAACTTGATGATTCTCTCGGGCTCTACCATTCTCTCGATAACGCCTGCCTTAACAAGATCGGGGCGCGCCTCGATAACGGGCTCGATGGACTCGAGAACTTCTTTAACAGTCTGATGAAATTCGGGCTCATTGGGGTTTCTCTTTACGACTCTCTCCATGAGCTCATTAAGATACTGATTCTTAAAACTCATTTTAAAAATACCTTCCTATAAAAAATTATCAAAAATCTCAAAAATGCAAGATTTACTTTTCGAAATTTCAAATATCGAAGTCATTATATCACATTACTACAGTCTTGTCAATAAAATTATTAAAAAATATTTCATTACAACGCTTTAATTTAAAAAGTTTTTTAAATTATATGCCGTCGCCTGACGGATATTTAAAAGTCGTTTCGTCCAAAGATCGAGATCGGGAGGACAGCAAGTCCTCCCGATCATTTTCAAGCTTATTATATAACTCTTACTCTGTAAACGCCCTCGATCGCAGATATCTTTGCGATTACCGCATCTTCAAGAGCTCCTGTGATGTCAACGACAGTGTATGCGTTATCGCCCTTTGACTTGTTCGTCATATTCTCAATATTCGCACCCGTCTCGCCGACTATCGACGTTATCTGAGAAATAACGTTAGGAACGTTAGCGTGAAGCACACAAATTCTCTTGTCGCCACTCATAGGCATCTCTACGTTCGGGAAGTTTACGCTGTTCTTTATGTTACCTGTTCTGAGGTAATCATCAAGCTGAAGAGCAGCCATGACCGCGCAGTTATCCTCAGCCTCTGCAGTAGAAGCTCCAAGGTGAGGAATAGCAACTATTCCCTTTACGCCAACAGTCTCTTCGGTCGGAAAATCGGTAACGTAGGAAGCTACCTTTCCGCTCTCGAGAGCTGCCTTAACGTCTGCGGAATTAACAAGATCTGCACGCGCAAGGTTTATAATTCTTACTCCATCCTTCATAGTAGCAATAGATGCTGCATTTACCATACCCTTCGTGTCCTTAGTAGCGGGAACGTGGAGAGTTACGTAATCGGCAGTGGCAAACACGTCGGCAAAGGTAGCAGCCTTCTGTACTCTGGGGTCGAGCTTCCAAGCTGCATCAACGCTCATAAAGGGGTCGCATCCGACTACCTTCATACCGAGATCAAGCGCAGCGTTAGCAACGATAGCACCGATAGCACCAAGACCGATAACGCCGAGGGTCTTTCCCTTTACCTCGACACCTGCAAACTTGGACTTACCCGCCTCAACAGCCTTTGCAACGCCTTCGGTTCCAACAAGGGTATCTGCCCAACGGATAGCGCCTGCGATATCGCGGGAAGCAAGCATAAGAGCGCATATCGCAAGCTCCTTAACGCCGTTTGCATTAGCACCGGGGGTGTTGAAAACAACGATACCCTCTGTAGCGCAACGTTCAACGGGAATGTTGTTGACGCCCGCACCTGCTCTTGCAATAGCCTTGAGGTTGGAGTCAAACGTCATATCGTGCATAGCGGCAGAGCGTACCATAATAGCGTCTGCCTTTGCCATATCAGCCGCATCGGTAGATATGGTATATTCGTTCTTATCAAGAAGATCCGTACCGCAAGCGGCGATCTTGTTCAAGCAAAAAATATTCTTCATTATCTTATTTCCTTTTTAATTGTTTACGCCTTGGGATTTTCTTCGGCAAATTTCTTCATAAACGCAACGAGTGCTTCAACACCCTCGTAAGGCATAGCGTTGTAGATAGAAGCTCTCATACCGCCTACCGAGCGGTGACCCTTAAGATTCTTAAGACCTGCCTTGCCTGCCTCGCTTGCAAACTTCTTGTCAAGGTCAGCGTCGCCCGTAACGAAGGTAACGTTCATCATAGAACGGCTCTCCTTCTTAACGGGAGCAAAATAGTAATCCTGAGAATCGAGATAATCGTAAAGAAGCGCTGCCTTCTTTTCGTTTCTCTTCTTCATCTCCTCAAGTCCGCCGATGGAAAGTATCCACTCGTAAACGAGCTTAGCCATATAGATGGTGTAGCAAGGAGGAGTGTTGTACATAGAACCGTTCTCTGCCATAGTCTTCCACTCGAGCATAGTGGGCATCTTCTCTTCTGCGTAGTCAAGAAGATCATCGCGTACGATAACGATGGTAAGTCCCGCGGGAGCCATATTCTTCTGTGCGCCTGCGTAGATAACGCCGAACTTGCTTACGTCAACAGGCTCGGAAATAATGCAAGAGGACATATCAGCAACTACGGGAATATCACCGAGCTCGGGAATGTAAGGATACTTCGTTCCGTAGATAGTGTTGTTAAAGCAGATGTGGAGATATGCCGCATCTTCTCTCACCATATCCTTCGTAACGGTAGGAACGTGATCGAAGTTGTCGTCCTTGGTCGTAGCAACGCACTTAACGTCATAACCGAGCTTCTGAGCTTCCTTGTACGCCTTGCCCGAGAACTGACCGGAAACAACGTAGTCAGCCTTACCCGTTCTCTTAATGAGATTGAGCGGAACTGCCGCAAACTGAGTAGAAGCGCCACCCTGAAGGAAGAGCACCTTGTAGTTTTCGGGAATGTTCATAAGCTCGCGAAGCATAGCCTCTGCGTCATTTATGATAGCTTCATAGTCCGGAGATCGATGAGACATCTCCATAACTGACATTCCGGATTCTCCATAGCAAACCAGCTCCGCTGCGGCTTTCTGAAGAACATCAAGGGGAAGCATAGAGGGGCCCGCCGAAAAATTATACACTCTGTTCATAATAAATGAACCTCCGTAAAATGAATTTTGATTATTTGCAACTTGCAAAAAGTTATTACTATTATACTGTAATGTCAAAAAAATGTCAATAGTTTTTTGCAAATTTATTTAATATTTTTCGTTTTTTTATTTTAGCGCGTTAAATCGTTAAAAAAGTGCTGAAAATTAAGTATTTTCAGCACTTTTTTCATAATTTTTACATTATTCCTTAACAAGAATTATATCCTGCGCGTAGGGCAAGCTCTTTATCCAATCGCAAAGAGTATGCCACTCTGCAAGCTTATGCGTTCTTCTTGCATAATAGATGTTGATGAGATTCTCGTAATTGAGAGTTACCGTTCTCATCTGATTGTAGCTCGTAGGAAGAAGCTGTATCATATTATGCCAAGCCTGCTTGTTGGTCTTATCCTCGCAGAACTTTACTCTCTCTCCTTCAAGATACGTTATAAGCGCATCAAGAGCGGCAAGACCGCCCTCGTCAAGTCTGTCGCAGGAAAAGTCTTCCCTTTCGAATGCCTTTGCGTGTATCTTGTGCATAGTGCTGCAGGAGTTTGCGACCGTTCCGACCTTGTAGGTATCAAATTCCTTCCACCAATAAAGCGGTGCTGTGATATCCACGGATACGAATATCTGGCGCAGGAATTTGCGGTGGTCACTTCCCGCACACGCAAGCTTCTTAGCAAGTCCGAGGTCATTTTCACCAAGGATATAGTTTCCCTTTTCGTCGTACGAGCTGTCGCTTCTGTCCCAACTGTTAAGCGGATTTCTTGCTCCTCTTATAGCATTTTCAAGATTCATCACAGAAGTTCTTTCAATTTTTATCATTTTGCGCCTCCATAGCGTTTTTCACATCTATTTTATAATAATATAACATATTTTCGTTCAAAAGTCAATTGACTTTTTCAAGTTTATGTGGTATTATTATAATATAATGCTATACCTGTTTGGAGACACCGTAATGGAATACAAATTTTCAGAAAAAATCGCAAATCTTAAGCCCTCGGCAATAAGAGAGATATTTAAGAGTCTTACCGATCCGACTATAATCTCCTTTGCCGCAGGCAACCCCTCCCCCGAGTCTTTCCCCGTCGAAGAGCTTGCTCGTCTTGCTGCGGAAATATTCGAAAATGAGTCAACTACTGCTTTGCAGTACAATATAACAGAGGGTTATCCCCCTCTCCGCGCAGCTATCGCTGACCGACAGAAGATACGTTTCGGTGAGACGATGGTAAAGGACAGCGACAGCGTGCTTGTCGTTTCGGGCGGACAGCAAGGAATAGAGCTCGCTTGCAAGGTATTTTGCGATGAGGGCGACGTGATCGTCTGCGAAAACCCGAGTTTCATCGGTTCTCTCAACTCATTCCGTTCTAACGGCGCAAAGCTTGAAGGCGTACCTATGGAAAGCGACGGTATTTCGCTTACCGAGCTTGAGAACACCCTCAAGAACAATCCCAACGCAAAGCTTCTTTACCTCATCCCCACCTTCCACAATCCTTCGGGAATTACAATGAGTCTTGAGAAGAGACACGGCGTGCTTGAGCTTGCAAGAAAATACGACGTAGTTATAATAGAGGATAACCCCTACGGAGAGCTTCGTTTTGCCGGAGATGATCTTCCTACGCTTAAGAGTCTTGACACCGACGGACGAGTTATCTACTGTTCTTCCTTCTCGAAGATACTTTCTGCGGGCATGCGCGTAGGATTTATAGTCGCAGACTCAACCATATGTGCCAAAATGACCGTTGCAAAGCAAGGCGAGGATGTTCACACCAACATCTTCTTCCAAATGCTCTGCTACAAGTATATGACCACCTGCGATCTCAATGCTCACATAGCCAAGATAAACGATATATATCGTCACAAGTGCAATCTTATGCTCGAATGTCTTGACAAATATATCCCCAAGGACAAAGTAGAATTCACGCGTCCCGAGGGCGGTCTGTTTATCTGGGGTACCGTCAAGAATACCGATGACGCATCCAATATAGTAAAGCTCGCTATCGAAAAGAAGGTTGCCGTGGTGCCCGGAACCGCATTTAACTGCGATACCGAGGCAAAGTCACCCTCCTTCCGTCTCAATTATTCCACCCCTTCCGACGAACAGATCGTTGAGGGTGTCAAGAGACTCGGCGAGGTCTTCAATTCACTTTGATAAATCAAATATTTCCCACGGAGGATTAAAAATATGTTTCAGGATCAGAAGGTATCCTACTCAGGCGTTCAGCCTAGCGGAAACCTTACAATAGGAAATTATCTCGGAGCTATCAAGAATTTCTCAACCTACTCCGAGCAGTACAAATGCTTTTATTGCGTAGTCGATCAGCACGCGATAACCGTTCGTCAGGTTCCCGCAGAGCTTCGCCGCAGAACCTATGAAACGCTTGCTCTTTATATGGCTTGCGGACTCGACCCCGAGAAGAATACACTTTACGTTCAGTCGCACGTTCACGAGCACACCGAGCTTGCTTGGATACTCAACTGCTTCACTATGTTCGGTGAGCTTTCAAGAATGACACAGTTCAAGGACAAGAGCGTAAAGCACGCAAACAATATCAACGCAGGTCTCTTTACCTACCCCGTGCTTATGGCTTCTGACATACTTCTTTATCAGACCGACGTAGTACCCGTAGGTGTTGACCAAAAGCAGCACGTTGAGCTCTGCCGCGACATCGCGGAGAGATTCAATCAGCTCTACCCCGACACCTTCACGATTCCCGAGCCAATCGTTTCAAAATCGGGTATGAAGATAATGTCACTTGCAGAACCCCAGAAAAAGATGTCAAAATCTGACGAGAATGCAAATGCAGTTGTTTATATCCTCGACGATAAGGATACTATAATCAGAAAGTTCAAGAGAGCCGTTACCGACTCCGAGACCTCTGTGCGTTTCGCAGAGGGCAAGGACGGAATCAACAACCTTATGACCATCTACTCTTGCTTTACGGGAAAAACTCTTGACGAGATAGAACGCGAGTTCGATGGTCGCGGGTACGGCGACTTCAAGCTTGCTGTAGGTGAGGCTTGTGCTGATGCGCTTGCTCCCGTTCAGCAGAAATTCAAGGAATATATGGCTGATAAGGCATTCCTTGAGGCACAGATGAAGAAGGGCGCAGAGGAAGCATCCTATTACGCTCGCAGAACTCTCGGCAAGGTAAAAAAGAAGCTCGGCTTCGTACAGATATAATATTCAAAAAAGCAAATACGTAAATATAAAATTGAAAGGTCGACGTTTATGGAACAAACAAAGCTTAACAACCTAAAAAACATCGCCGCAAAGATCCGCCTCGGCGCGCTCGAGGGCGTACACGCAGCGGCATCGGGCCACCCCGGCGGCTCTCTTTCCATCGCAGACATTATGGCATATCTCTATTTTGAGGAGATGAACGTAAAGGCTGACGATCCTAAGTGGGCTGACAGAGACAGATTCGTTCTTTCCAAGGGTCATACCGCTCCCGCACTCTACGCTACGCTCGCACTCAAGGGATTCTTCCCTGAAAGTGAGCTCGCAACGCTCCGACAGGTTGATTCATTCCTTCAGGGTCACCCCGACATGAAGGGTACACCCGGCGTTGATATGTCTACCGGTTCGCTCGGACTCGGAATTTCCACCGCTTGCGGAATGGCACTTGCCGCTAAGGTAGACGGTAAGAGCTATCGTACCTATACTATCGTCGGCGACGGAGAGAGCGAAGAGGGTCAGGTATGGGAGGCGGCTATGTTCGCAGCTCACTACAAGCTCGATAACCTCTGCGTTATCATCGACTGGAACGGACTTCAGATCGACGGCACTGTAGAAGAAGTTATGAACCCCACTCCCCACGACAAAAAGCTTGAAGCATTCGGATTCCACGTAATTTCTATTGATGGTCACGACTTTGATCAGATAGAAGCCGCATTCAACGAGGCAAAGACCGTAAAGGGCAAGCCCACAGCTATAATCGCAAAGACCGTCAAGGGCAAGGGCGTTTCCTATATGGAGCATCAGGTAGGTTGGCACGGAAGTGCGCCTAACGATGAGCAATACGAAAAAGCGGTTGCAGAGATCCGCGCAACTATGTAAGGAGGCAGAAAAATGGCAGAAAAGATAGCAACAAGAGAAGCTTACGGCAACGCGCTTGCCGAGTTTGGCTCTGAATATGATTTCGTAGTTCTTGACGCCGACCTTGCGGCAGCTACAAAAACAGGCACTTTTAAAAAGAAATTCCCCGAAAGATTTTTCGATTGCGGTATTGCTGAGGGCAACATGATGTGCGTTGCGGCAGGTATCGCTGCAACCGGCAAAGCAGTTTTCGCTTCCTCCTTCGCTATGTTTGCGGCAGGAAGAGCTTTTGAGCAGATACGCAATTCTATCGGCTACCCTCATCTCAACGTAAAGATCGGTGCGACACACGCAGGCATCACCGTAGGTGAAGACGGCGCTACTCACCAGTGTCTTGAGGATATCGCACTCATGCGCACCATTCCCGGAATGGTTATCGTAAACCCCGCTGACGCGGTAGAAGCAAGAGCCGCTGTAAAAGCTGCCCTTGAATACAACGGACCGATGTATCTCCGCTTTGGAAGACTCGCAGTTCCTGTATTCAACGATGCAGATAATTACAAATTTGAGCTTGGCAAGGGCATATGCCTGCGCGGAGGCAAGGACGTTACTATCATCGCCAGCGGTGTTACCGTAGATATGTCGCTCAAGGCGGCAGACGCACTCGCTGCTAAGGGAATTGACGCAAGAGTTATCAATATCCACACTATCAAGCCCATCGACAGAGATATCATTCTCAAGGCGGCTGCTGAGACCGGTGCTATCGTTACCGCAGAGGAGCACAATATCATCGGCGGACTCGGAAGTGCCGTTGCTGAGGTAGTATGCGAGGGATACCCCGTTCCCGTAGTAAGAGTCGGTATCAACGACAAGTACGGTCGCTCGGGTAAAGTTCCTCCCCTGCTCGAAGCATACGGACTTACCCCCGAAAATATCGCAAGCAAGGCAGAGCTTGCACTCTCGATGAAGAAATAAACCATTTTCAAAAAAGAAATAAGAAATAAGGAGAATACTATGTTTAAAAAGCTTGGTCTTCAGGTATATACGGTAAGAGATCACATCAAAGATGAAGAATCTATGGACGCTACCTTTAAGCGCCTTGCAGAGATCGGTTACTCTGAGCTTCAGACAGCAGGCTGGGAGTCCGAGACCTACGCAAAGCTCGCAAAGAAATACGGTCATACCATCGTCGGAACTCACTACAATTACGATAAGATAATCAACAACATCGACGAGACCATGAAGCTTCATGAAATTCTCGGAACTACCAACGTAGGTATCGGCGGCTGTGGTGCGCGCACCTATGAGGATATAATGAAATTCATCGAAAGCTACAACAAAGCGGCACAGATCTACGCAAAGAACGGCTTCAAGCTCACTTATCACAACCACTCGTTTGAGTTTGTAGAGGTAAAGGACGGAAAGTCCACGATGGATCTTCTTGTAGAGGGACTCGACCCCGAGAAGACCTCCTTCGTGCTTGATACCTGTTGGGTAGCTAACGCAGGCGGAGACGTTTGCGGTTGGCTTGAAAAGCTCGCAGGAAGAATAGACATCCTTCACCTTAAGGACCTTAAGGTAAACTTTGCGGACGAAGGAAAGTGGGCTGTACGTCAGCAGCTTTGCGAGATCGGAAACGGAAATCTCGCTTGGGACAGAATTCTCAAGAGCGCAGAGGCTACGGGCGTTAAGCACATCGTAGTTGAGCAGGATAACTTCTGGATCGACAACGATCCCTTCAAGTCTCTTGAATTCAGCAAGAAGTATCTCGATCAGTTCCTCGGATAATAGCATTTTACACAAGAATTACAGTACCACAAAAGGTTTTTTGTACAAGTTTTGGAAATTAAAAAAATACAAAAAAACTTTCAAAAAACGCTTGACATCTAAAACCTTTTGTGGTATAATATCCTCGTTCCGCTGGTGTGGCTCAATGGCAGAGCAGCTGATTTGTAATCAGCAGGTTGTTGGTTCGACTCCGATCACCAGCTCCAAGGCTTCGCCTGGCGGGGCCTTATAAATATGGGGGATTTCCCGAGCGGCCAAAGGGGGCAGACTGTAAATCTGTTGTCACTGACTTCGGTGGTCCGAATCCACCATCCCCCACCAACAAAAAACGCACTTTTGTCTACCGACAAA
>SVSY01000064.1 GCA_015064065.1 Oscillospiraceae bacterium | reverse complement strand
AGTATTTACCACCTTGCTTGTCGGGCATAAGGAAATGCAAGCCTATGAGTATCGCGTCCACAAGCAAGGTGGTAAATACTGCCTGAATGATACCTATTACCGTCGCTTGCTTGCCCGTTTTCTTAAGCTGTGCAAGTCTGAACTCGTTTCCTATCGAGAAAGCGATAAAACCGAGTGCTATATTTGAAAGAAGGCTGAAGGATTTTACCTCTGCCATGCTCGTAAAGCCGAGTCCCGAAACGCCGACGGCACCGAGAAGATAAGGTCCTACGAGTATTCCCGCTACGAGATAAGCCGTAACGGCAGGAAGCTTGACGAGCTTTGCGAGTCGCGAGAGCATAAGTCCTGCGAACATCGCGATCGAAAGCGAAAGAAGTATCTGCATTATAATCTCCTAAACTTGCTGTAAATATATAACAGTTATATTTTGACCTTTGAGATTATAGCACTATTTTACCTAAATGTCAAGTCAAAAAGAGATTTTCTTCTCAAATAATTTTAAGAAGTCTTCATCTTTTCTATTATCACCTTGCAGTGCATCGGCATAGCCCTGCTCATATGCTGTCGCGCATACTCCGAACATAAATTTCTGATAAGTGTCTGCATATTTTTGAAGCAATATCTTTTTTTCGTCACCAAGCTCTTCTTCCACCAGATCATAAAGCAAATACATTTGGTGCACGAGCTTTCTCGTTTCCTCGATATCCTTGTCACTCATCATAACGACCTCCAAATAAAAAGTGCGCGACCGAAGCCGCGCACGAAAAACGCAAACTCCGATTGCTGCGAAACAAACCAAATAGTATAAGGGTATCTCACCATAACCATTTAAAAGGAATTTGCATTTTTACCAAATTCTAAAATGATTATGGCGAAAAAAAGGTACACTTATCCTCTATAGACAAAAATACCCTACATATAAACTATTTGGTTGTTTCGCAGATTTATTATAACATAATTTTTAAGCTTTGTAAACAATTTTGCGAAAATATCTTTTATTGGCGACACAAAAACGGCTCCGACGAAAGTCGAAGCCGTTTTATTATTGTAATTTTACTGAGGAGCGTTTTCCTTCTTGATCTTCTCAGCGAGGTTGCCGGGAACTGTGTCGTAACCGGTTACGCTGAACTCAAAGCTTCCGCGGCCCTGAGTCATAGCGCGGAGAGCGATCGGATAGTCAACAAGCTCTGCCTTGGGAGCTACTGCGTGAACAGTGGTATATCCCTTTCTCGAAGCGGGATCCATACCCATAACTGCTCCGCGGCGCTTGTTAAGGTCACCCATAACGTCACCAACGAGAGAATCGGGAACTGTGATATCCATATCGCCAACAGGCTCAAGGATAACGGGGGCTGCCATTTCAAGACACTTCTTGTACGCGATACTTGCCGCGGTCTTGAAGGAGATCTCATCCGAGTCAACGTCGTGGTAAGAACCGTCGTAAAGGTCAGCTGCAAGTCCTACGAGCGGGAATCCTGCAACACCCTTGAGCATTGCGTCCTGAAGTCCCTTCTCTACTGCGGGATAGAAGTTCTTCGGAACTGTTCCGCCGACGACAGATACTGTAAACTCAAGTCCCTCGGACTCGGAAGGAGCGAAGCGGATCTTAACGTGACCGTACTGACCCGAACCGCCGTTCTGCTTCTTGTGCTTTCCTTCAACGTCAGCGCGCTTTGTGATCTTCTCACGGTAAGCCATCTTGGGAACTTCAAAGTTTACACTTACGCCAAAGCGGTTCTTCATCTTAGCCGCGATAACTGCAAGGTGCATATCGCCAAGACCCGAAACTACCATCTGCTTGGTCTCTGCGTCGTTATCATACTTGAGTGTGAGATCCTCTTCGAGCATCTTTGCGATACTCTGGGAGATCTTGCCCTCGTCCTTAGCACTTGCAGGGATCATAGCTCTGGAGTAGTAAGGAGTGGGATATGTGATGGGAGCATAGGAGAATTCCTTGTTCCAGGTAAGCGTGTCGTTGGTATTGGTATTGGTAAGCTTTGCTACCATACCGATGTCGCCGCAAGCAAGCTCGTCTACTTCAACCTGCTTCTTACCGTTTACGATGTAGATATGAGCAAGCTTTTCGCTCTCGCCCGTGGTGTTGTTCTTCATAAGCATATCGCGCTTGATCGTACCGTTCATTACCTTGAAGTAGGACATCTTTCCTACGAACGGGTCAGCGACGGTCTTAAATACGAACATTGCGGGCTCACCGTCAACAGCGATCTCCATATCGTCGCCGTCAGCAAGAGTCTCTGTCTTCTTTGCGGTGTGTCTGGGGAACGAGCCTGTGATCTTGTCGAGCATAGTCCAAACGCCCCAAAGCTTTGTAGCCGCGCCGCAGAATACGGGAACGATATCACCGTGGATGATACCCTCGTGAACCGCATTGGTAGCTTCCATAGGAGTGATCTCCTCGCCACCGAAATACTTTTCCATAAGTGTCTCGTCGGTACTTGCTACTGCTTCCATAAGCATATCGCGGTACTTCTCTACTGCTTCCATAGACTCAGCGGGAATTATCTCTACGCTGTGTCTGCCGTTCTTATCGAAAACGTGAGCGTTTTGCTCGATAAGGTCGATACAACCGGTAACGACGCCGTCCTTTACCATAGGAATGGTGAGAGGACATACGTGCTTTCCGAAGGTAACGTGAAGTGCGTCGAGAACGTGTGCAAATCTTGCATCGTTATCGTCGAACTTGTTGATAAAGAATGCCTTGGGAAGATTTGCCTGCTCAGCGTAATACCAAGCCTGCTCTGTACCGATCTCGATACCTGCCTTACCGTCTACTACGATAACTGCGCTGTCTGCAACGCGGAGACCCTGATGGACCTCGCCCACGAAATCGAGGTAACCGGGAGCATCGATAATGTTGATCTTGCAATCCTTCCAGGTGGTGTTGAGAAGCGAAGCCGAAAGAGAGAAGCCTCTCTTGGTCTCTTCTGCGTCAAAGTCGGAGACGGTGTTTCCGTCTTCTACACGGCCAAGACGGTCAGTGCCGCCGGTGATATATATCATTGCTTCTGCAAGCGACGTTTTTCCGCATCCTCCGTGTCCAAGCAGTACAAGGTTTCTGATTTGTTTGGTGTCTACAACAGCCATTGGTTTTTCCTCCTCACTTCCGCACTCTTTGCGGAAAGTTCTAATATAATTTTCACAAGTTAGCCAATTTTACACGGTCTAAACCTGCTCTATTGGTTCATTTTAACAAACCTTTCTCTTATTATACAACATAAATTTCATTTTTGCAAGAGATTTTTTGTATTTTTTACACTCCATAATATAGAAATATCAGCTCTATTTTTGTGGATTTTTTACAAAATTTCGCCTTTTTAGCATAAAAAAGTGCCGCAGAAGCATTTTTCTGCGGCACAAGCGTTTATCATTATGTCTGACACTATTAAACAAGGATCAATCCTTTGGTTCCCATCTCTCTCCGATCTGCTCGAGTGTGTACAGGTTAAGTGTAACGTTATCTTCTCCTCCGAAGTAAACGTCAACGTCTGGGTTGTGGAAGAAGATAAAGTTCTGCGGCATTCCCTCAACGTTTGCATCCTTACTTGTACGGTCGTTCGTGGAAACGGGACAGAAAACGACCGTCGCCTTCGACGCTACGTTGATAACGTGAGAGTCGTTACCGGTATTGGTGTTTCCATATCCGTGGTGAGCGAGCTGAAGCGCATCGCATCTGAAATAATCCGCACCAAACATAGCGTACATAGGCTTTGTCTGCATCTGCTCGGAGTCTCCGAGGAATATCGTGCTCTTCTCTCCGACCTGCATTCTGAATACCATAGACGCGTTGTTTACGTTGGAGATGATCTTAGGCTCGACCGTATCTATAGTTGCGATAACAGTGATCTTCGCATCGCGTATATATATCTCCATTCCGGGATGCGCCTTTATCTGCTCAAGATCGGGGTTGGTATTCTTGAAGTTTCTTATTGCATCGACTATTCTGTTCTTTACCTGTTCATAATCCGAGCCCTCTCCGGGACGAAGCTGGTCGGGTCTGGGCTGACAGTGAATTACCTTCTCTACAATAAGCTTGTCGGCATATTTTTCCGAGGTCTTCTTAAATCCCTCTGCATGATCCTGATGGTGATGAGTAATAAGCCAAGCCGCGACGCGTATCTCGTCGGTGCGTCCTGCAAGCTTAACGAGTGAATCGTAGATGTAGCTCGAAGAAATTCCACCGTCGATAATTATAAAGCTGCCATCGGACATCTTCGAAATGTAAAGCATACCGTTATCTATCGAGTCACCGAGTCCTACCTGAGTTATGGTAGCATCGTTTAGCTTTTCGTATACGTTATCCTTTTCAAGAGTAGGAAGCGCAAAAACACTCCTCTTATCCATAGAAAGCTTTATCGTCTTGGTATTTGAAAAATACATAAGGTAGGCGATAGTATTATCGTCGTATAGCAGATCGAATGCACAGTCTGCTATGCGATTACCCGAACGATGTTCAAAGCCGTTTTCCTTGAGCACCTCAAGATATGCCTCATAATCGGAAATATTGGTTTCCTGCTTGAGACAGTATGTAGAGCCCTGACCGCCCTCGAAGCTCTCGTCCCAGCCACCTTTTATGTTTGGAACGAAGGATACGTCCTCAAGCGTTCCCTCAAAATTCCAGCTCTCGTCTATGGTTATAAGGCTTACATCGGAGGAATTCAATTTCGCTTTGATCTTCTTGAGTATAGCCTCGTATCCCTCAGGAGCCTTATACGCAAGAACGTACTTATTTCCTACAAGCTTTGCCGCGTACTGATTGTTCTTGAGAGTCGAGTTAAGAGTCTTGGACTCCTCATAATCGGTATCTCCGACAAGTATCGCAGGTCCGTCGTATCTATCCTCGGAAGCCGCAACAAAGTCGGTTGTAAGTGAAGGAGAAATCTTTGTCTTTTTCTTAAGAAGATCGCGAAGTGCCGTATATGCAGCAGAATCAATGCTGTCGGCATATTCACTTCTTATCACCTTAAGGGTATATTCCCCGTTTGCAAACAAGGCGAGCTTTCCCGTCTCCTCAAACGATGGGATCTCAACTGTTTCTGCCTCGGTCTGTTCTACCGTTGGCTTTTCGGTCTCGGGTGACGATTGCTTCTCATTACAAGAGATCAAACCACAGATAAGTGTAAATAACGCTATAAGAAGCGCAAGTATTTTAACCAAATTAGACATTGTTTCCCCCTTATAAAGATTTAATATTTATTGCTTGATCACACGCCAAAAAGCGCCTTGGTGTTCTCTCGTGTCAGCCTTGCTACATTCTCAATAGAACATCCTCTTGCCTCTGCGAGCGCAGTTGCGGTGTATAGCAATCTGCCCGAATGATTTATCTTTCCTCTGAAAGGGTGTGGTGCTAAATAGGGTGCATCGGTCTCGATAAGAATTCTGTCGTCGGGAACTACCGCGGCTACTTCTTTTATCTTCGCGGCATTCTTAAATGAAACTACGCCGGAGAATGATATATACCATCCTCTTTTGATAAGCTCCTTTGCCATCTCGGAGCTTCCGCTGTAGCTGTGAAAAACTCCGCGGACATTAGAATACCTAGATACGATATCAAAGCAATCTCCGTGCGCGTCTCTATCGTGTATAACTACGGGAAGATCGAGGATACACGCAAGCTTCAGCTGTGCCTCAAAGCATTTTTTCTGAAGCTCCTTATCGTAGGGCTCCCAATAATAATCAAGACCTATCTCGCCGATAGCAACTATCTTATTCTCTTCTCTTTTGTCTACGTCGAGAAGATCCACGAGCTCACCGAGCTCCGCGTCAAGTCCGATCTCGGTGTGCGCGAGATCTGCGGGGTGGATACCCACTGCCGCATACATATTCTCAAACCTTTGAGCCTGCTTTATGGCAAGCTTGTTGGTGTTTGCATTAGTTCCGACGTTTATAACACCGAGCAAGCCATTCTCAAACAGCTGTTCAAGCAGAGCTTCTGCGCCCTCAGGATTTTCCTCACCGTAAAATCGGTCGTCGTAATAATGCGCATGCGTGTCAAAAAAACAGAGCTCTCCGTTTTTGATATATTCCATTATCTTACACGCTCTCCGAGAGGAGTATCTTCGGCAAGGAACACCACTCTTACCTGCTCTTCTCCGCTCGCAAGTATCATTCCCTCGGAATCGATACCGCAGAGCTTAGCGGGCTTGAGGTTAGCCACGATTATGACCTTCTTACCGATAAGATCCTCTGGAGCATAGAACTTAGCGATACCCGAGACTACCTGTCTCTTCTCGTATCCGAGATCGAGCTGCAGACAAAGAAGCTTCTTAGCCTTCGGAACTCTCTCGCAGGCAATTACCTGAGCTGTGCGAAGCTCAACACCCATAAAGTCCTCGATGCCGATAAGTGCACAGCCCTCGGGCTTCTCGGGAGCGGCATTTGCCTTCTCTGCCGCCTCTGCCGCAGCTCTCTGCGCCTCCATCTCAGCTTCAAGCTCGGCAAGGAGCTTAGCCTCGTCGATACGTGCGAAGATAACTCTCGAATCTCCTACGACGCTCTCTGCCTTTATCGCGCCAAACTTCTCGGCAGTACCGATGCTATCGAAATCGCGTGCATCGGTAGCGAGAGAGGTAAGTATCTCTTCTGCCGTCTCGGGAATGATAGGAGCAAGCATTACTGCGCCCCAACGGATAGTTTCAAGCAGGTTGTAGAGCACTGTTCCGAGTCTGTCCTTCTTGCTCTCGTCCTTTGCAAGAGTCCAAGGGGTAGTTTCGTCGATATACTTGTTTGCTCTGTTGAACATAGCGAATACGCACTCGAGCGCATCGGCGATATGGTAGGAATCCATATTGGAAACAAATCCGTTGTAGCCTTCGACGCAAGCCGCGATCAGCTCGTCGTCAAGAGCCTCGCGTGCCGTGGGAGCCTGAACCGCCTTGTCGAAATACTTCTTCTGCATATCGAGCGTACGCTTTACAAGATTACCCATATTGTTTACAAGGTCGGTATTGTATCTCTTAATTACCGACTCGTAGGTGATGCTTCCGTCTGCGTTATAGGGCATTTCGGAAAGCGCGTAATATCTTACTCCGTCAACGCCGAATCTCTCCGCGAGCTTATCCGCATAGATAACGTTTCCGCGAGACTTCGACATCTTCTCAACTCCGAAATTGAACCAAGGATGTCCGAATACCTTCTTGGGAAGCGGCAGATCGAGCGCCATAAGGAATATAGGCCAATAGATAGTGTGGAAGCGGAGTATGTCCTTGCCGATGATGTGCACGTCGGCGGGCCAATACTTCTTGAAATGCTCGGACTGCTCCTCGTAGGTCTTGTCTGCATCGTAGCCGATAGCCGTGATGTAGTTGGTAAGCGCGTCGAGCCATACGTAAACGACGTGTCTATCGTCAAAATCAACGGGAATACCCCACTTGAACGATGTACGTGATACGCAAAGATCCTGAAGCCCTGCCTTGAGGAAGTTGTTTACCATTTCCTTCTTGCGCGACTCGGGCTCGATAAACTCGGGGTGATCCTCGATGTGCTTCATAAGAAGGTCGGCATACTTGCTCATCTTGAAGAAATAAGCTTCCTCGCTCGCTCTCTGTACGGGACGTCCGCAGTCGGGGCACTTGCCCTCTGACGCCTGAGTCTCGGTAAAGAAAGACTCACAAGGAGTGCAGTACCAGCCCTCGTATTTGCCCTTGTAGATATCGCCCTTCTCATAGAACTTCTTGAATATCTTCTGTACGTTTGCCTCATGATAATCGTCGGTCGTACGTACGAAATAATCGTAGCTCGAGTTCATCTTGTCCCAGATGCCGCGTATCTCGCCCGCAACACCGTCAACGTACTGCTTCGGGGTAATGCCCGCCGCATTCGCGAGGTCCTCTATCTTCTGACCGTGCTCGTCGGTACCCGTGCAGAAATACACGTCGTATCCGCGTGCTCTCTTATATCTTGCGATAGCGTCGGTCATAATTACCTCATAGGTGTTTCCAAAGTGAGGCTTTCTTGACGCGTATGCTATCGCTGTTGTAATGTAATACTTTTCTTTCATTTTATCACCTTCCAATGTCAAAATTTGATTTTTTGACCTAAAAATATCAATACATATTTTATTATATCAAATATCTTGAAAATTTACAATACCTTTTGAGAATTTTTAAGCGGCATTATTGAACATTTGACCATTTAAGCTTTAATATTGTAATTTTTGAAAAAATATGCTATAATTTTAAAAAAGTGCAACCTTTTAGTCATAAATTCTGTGTATTATAGTGAAGGCGCCACAACAATAGGAGGCAAATATGGATGACGTAAAAATAGTTGAACTGTTCTGGGATCGCTCCGAGGATGCCATACGCTATGCGGACGAAAAATACGGAAAATACTGCTACTATATTGCATACAACATTCTCTATTCCAACCTCGATGCCGAAGAATGCGTAAACGACACGTATCTGCACGCGTGGTCAAGTATCCCGCCTAAAAGACCCGAGCACTTATCGACCTACCTCGGTAAGATAACTAGAAATCTTGCACTCAACAAATATGATAAAAAGAACGCTATGAAAAGAAAAAATGAAAATCAGCTTATATTCGACGAAGTGGAAGAATTCATGACTTCTCCGAGTGATAAATGTGCGCCTGTTGACGAAATATTGCTCCGCGACGCGATAAATTCTTTTCTTGAGGGACTATCACCCGAGACAAGAATAATTTTCGTACGCAGATATTGGTATTGCAGTTCTATCAAAGATATAGCCGCAGATTATTCAATATCAGAGGGCACCGTGAAATCCTCTCTGTCACGCACCCGTAAACATTTCCGCGAGCATCTATTGAAGGAAGGTATTGATTTATGAGAAAAAAAGAAATATTGAATTCAATGAATCTTATTGACGAAAAATACGTAGAAGAAGCCGCTCCGCATAATGCAAGACCGTTCTTGGCAATTGCGCGAAAGCGAACAAAGCAACTCATTATAATAGCAGCAAGCATTTCCGTCATAGCCATTTTATCAATGAGTATACTCGTTAGCACCTTGCTTTCCGATAAGACCACCCACTCACCCGACGCTTCTAATAATAGCACACAACGCGAAGAGGAGCCAAAAGAGACTAAGCCCATAAAGATTCCTCCCGTGGATCCCGTGTTTGTAGACGGTCCCGTATGCACTTACGAGGAATTCGTAAAACTTATGGCAGATGACCCAAACAACGGTACGGTGATGGGCGAACCAACAAACCAATACACAAGTGTATTTATTCCTGACAAAAATATTTTGCTTTCAAATTCTCTTCCTTTCGATCAACCCGTAAAAATATTCGACCGAGTTGACGTAAGCAAACCTTTGGACGAAAACGAACTCAAACAAATTTCCGATCCCATTGTCGAAAGATATTGCAAAGCAGTCGGTCAGGCTGTTCCCGAGTACGGCTTTTGGAGACAAACTCGATACGACAATGAGGAAGTTATCAGGAATGACATTGAAACCAATGATATAGGAAATAGGACGTTATCCTTGGATCAGTATGACGATCGCCATTCAATATCATTTTGGGCACCACAAGTTGCCAAAAACGAAGAAGAATTTTATCTTTTTCTCGACGGTATAAAAGTTCAGGTTGACCAAAGAAAAAATGATGAAGAAATAATCAAAGATATAGAGCCCATAAAGAAAAAGCTTTTTGATATCTTTGGGGTTACATTCAATGACATAAAGATAAACAGAATATACAGTGACGCAAGTTCTTCTATCGTAGAATACTTCCAAGTCTATTTCTACGACAAAAGTGACCACGAACTGGACGGAATGATATTTGATAACATACTCCTTCAATTCGAAAATCAAAGAAATGCCAGTTATGACTATGTAAGCGATGCAACGCTATTCAACGTGTCTGTTCTCTATACAAAATACCGTTGCGACCCTTACGAAATATGTTATCCCACAAAAATAACAAATCTCATCGCCCTGCAGAAAGCTGAAGAATATTTACGCAAGGGATACGTGGTAAATCCCGCATACAACTACGAATGCCCTATATGCATTGCTTTTCAAGAAAAAATAGACTTTGAAAATTATGATTTTGTCACATTGAAATATCAAATCTATTATAAGAGCGTAATACCGTTTTATAGATTTTACAAGCAGATAGATGGGGATAAGTACGCGGTTACAAGTATTCCTGCTATAGAAATTTCGGGCTATTCCGAGCATTTTGAAAGCATACAAAACAACCACGAGCATAAAACACAATAAAAATTGGGGCTGAGTTATTTCAGCCCCTTTATAATTTTATAATATTGTTAAACTGCAAAATTCAAAAGCAATATCCACGCGAGTCCGTAATAGCTGACGACGGCAACGAGGTCGTTGACGGTCGTTATCAGCGGGCCTGAGGCTACTGCGGGGTCTATTCCGAACTTATGGAAGCACATAGGTATCGCCGCGCCCGTAAAGCCTGATATCATCATAGCAAAGCAGAGCGCAATACCCACGCAACCCGACGTTGTAAACGCCATAGTCCACGGGTGTCCGCCTACCGCCGAGAGATAAAAGCCTACGATAATAAATGAAAAAATTCCTATAAGCAAGCCGTTGAGAAGCGCGACACGCATCTCCTTGAATATAAATCTGAGCTTTCCGCCGTTTTCAAATTCGTCTGCGCTTATTGTCCTGACCGTGACCGCAAGCGACTGAGTTCCTACGTTTCCCGCCATTCCGAGAATGAGAGATTGGAAGCAGACTATAAGCGGAAGCTCCTTGACTACTCCCTCAAACAGTCCGACGACGGCAGATACTGCAAGTCCGAGGAAAAGCAGTGCCACGAGCCACGGTATACGCTTTTTCATACTCTTGAATATCGGCTCGCGCGCGTCCTCTTCAGAACCGAGCGCTGCAAGCTTTGCGTAGTCCTCACCGAGCTCTGCATCGACTATTTCGAGCACGTCGTGTGACGTGATAACGCCGAGCAGCTTCTTATCCTTCGCCGAAAGAACGGGAATGAGCTCTTCCGAATATCCCCTTACTCTCTCAATGTTCTCCGAAAGGCTCTCATTGTCGAAAACGTAGGGGAAGGTCTTGTAGATAAGCTCGTCAAGCGGCTTGTCACTGCGCGCGATTATAAGCTCCTTGAGATTGATCGCGCCGTAGAACGCGCCATCCTCGTCAACTGCGAAGATAGTAAAAATGTTGTCGTTTTCGGGAGCTTCTGCAATAAGCTTTCGCATAGCGCCCTTTACACTAAGGTCCTTGCTGATAGCGATAAAATTCGTGCTCATCACGCTTCCGAATTCGTCTTCGCCGTAAGAACCGAGAAGCTCGATATCCTGCTTGACCTCTTCGTCCTCGATAAGCTCGAGCACCTCCTGACGCGTCTGGTCGTCAAGAGTTTCAAGTGCCTCAAGAGCATCGTCGGCATCCATCTGCTCGATGATCTCTGCGGCGTCGTCAGCTTCAAGCTCTGAGAGATATTCGCCCGCATCTTCAAGATACGCGACTATCTCTGCCATAGTTTCGTTACCGAGTGCGCGAACGAGCCTGTCGTTCTCTTCCTCGGTCAGCTCCTCAAGAACAGCGGCAATATCGTTGCCGTGGAAATCCTCAAGCAGCGTGCGGAGCATCTCGTCGGTGCTGTCACCTCGAATGACCGAAAGTATCGCTAAGCGGTGGTCTCGGTCGTGCTGCTCGTAAAAGATCTTGTCTTCCATAAAAAATGACCTCCTTTTCCTTCATGGCGGAAAAGAGGTCACAAAACAGAGCCGTATAGATTACAGCTCAGATATCTGTCGGGGCGCAAAAAAGCGAGGCGCGAAATGACGCCTTTTCCGTCGGTATTAAATTAAGATACGATCCTACTGTAGATCTGCAACTTCGGCTACACCCGTCGGCGTTCATATTCGTCTCCTCTCGATTATTTTTATGATATGCGGCAGTGCTTATACGCAAAATATCGCCAAAAACACCGCTACGATTTTATTATAGCATACAAACGGTACTTTTTCAAGAATAAATGCAAAAAAATGTACATAAAATTTTAACGTAAAATCTTTTTAAAAAAGTAAAAAAAGCACTTGACAAAGCAAATAACTTATGATATAATCTTAGGGTCGAATGAGAAAAGCATCGGCGCAACCAACGTTCCGCCACAGGAACGCGATAATATAGTCGGCAATGCCGACAGCTATAAGGCGCTATGGCCAAGCGGTAAGGCAAAGGTCTGCAACACCTCTATCCCCGGTTCGATTCCGGGTGGCGCCTCCAACAAGAAAGCCCAGTCCAAAAGGACTGGGCTTTCTTGTTGGATGTGCTACGCACAAAGCGCAACCCGGCTCCGCAAGCGAAGCGTAGCGGAATCCGGTTCGCATTCGCCGCTCGGAGATCGACAAGCTCGCTTGTCAGGCGGAGAGCGTGCGAATCTTCGCGCATAGCGCGAAATTCCGGAAATAGCGCAATTTGGACCGTCGAGGACGCCGGTCCCTACAATTTTCCTCCAAAATATTGCACTCCGCCTCAAACTGTGCTATAATGAAATCAGAAAGGCGGTGGGTATGTGAAAAAGTTTTTACTAATACTAATAACAATTTTTATCATTTTAACTTGTTGCTCCTGTTCAAAAGAACGCACTGATATTTCTGACTATCAATATATGTATGACGGTATGGTCAAAGAATGGAATAAACAAAGCTCTCCCGATCGTGATACTTTGCTGGGATTTGGAGAGTATCTTTACAATTCTCACTTGCTTCTTTTTCCGAGAGAAACTCCTTCAACTCTTGAAGAGTATTATTTTCATTGGACACCCGGTATAGACGTTGATGGTTATGCTATATATTTTTCTTGTGCTTTGAGCGAGAATAACTATATTGCTTTTTCCGATGGTTTAAAAGATTTCAAGCTGCAGAATGGTGAAAAAGAAACTGCTCCTTTATATGATAACACACATTTTGACTTACCGACTTATATTCTGCAATGGACGGAAGTGAATAAAAAGTGGGAAGTATTAGAGTATGTCATGCTCGACAAGCAGAACCGCACTGTTGTATTCGTCTACACGATGAGCGAGCTTGAATATATCGAA
>SVSY01000063.1 GCA_015064065.1 Oscillospiraceae bacterium | reverse complement strand
CCTGCGACAAGGTAGTTATGGCGCAGGAAGAAGGCGATAACGGCAACGTTGTCACACAGCTTCTCGTTGACCCTCAGGGAGTTGACGCCAATATGACTGCGACGGGTATGGTTGCTCTTCTTCACTTTTCCGAGGACGGAAAGGATGTGAGCGTTGAATATTACTCAACAATAAAAGAGCAATATTTTATGACGAGAAATCAGTTCTCCTTTACTCTCGACGTTGTAGACGTTGCAGATGACGATACAACAACTCCTCCCGAAAACAACGAAGACAAGGAAGAAAACAAAGACGAGAACAAGGATGAAAACAACGGCGGTGATAAGAACGAGCAAAATCCCAAGCCCACCGAAAAGCCTACGGGAAAAGCAACCGATGCAACCACCGAGCCTGTCGGAAGCACTCCCGCACCGACCGACGCCGCAAATGAAAAGAGCGGTTGCGGCTCTGTTATCGGCACTGTAGCTCTCTTACCCACGATTGCATTTGCGTCGGCACTCTTTGTAAAGAAAAAGAAGAAATATTAAAAAAACAAATGAGCAGACTCAGCTTGAGTCTGCTCGTTTTTTTAAAGTTTCTTTAATCTTGCATACGTACCCATCAGCTTCTTCGTTCCGACCTTATCGAATATTACCTCATAGAGCACGTCAGCTCCCATCGGTCTTGCCGAAAGTATCTCTCCTGAGCCAAAGGTGGCATGGAAAACGCGGTCGCCCTCCTTCAGATCAAGCATTGGCTTTTGTGCGCTCTTGGGTGCTTGCGGCTTTTGCAAGGGCTTGACAGGCTGTTCTACGGTCTGTCCCTTAGTTATGTATGAGCGCGGCATATCCGAAAAATATCCGTTTGAAGCACCGAGATCGGCACGCGATGAATACGAAAGCTCTTCGTCGATAAGCTCGATAGGTATCTCCTCTACAAATCGCGACAGCGGATTATACGAGGTCCTTCCGTAAAGCATTCTGTTCTTGGTATGTGTTATAAATATCCTGTCCTTTGCGCGAGTCAAAGCAACGTATGCAAGGCGGCGCTCCTCTTCAAGCTCAGAGGGGTCTGATGCACTCTGTATTCCGGGAAAGAGTCCTTCCTCCATACCCGGCAAAAATACCACGGGAAATTCAAGTCCCTTTGCCGAATGCACCGTCATCATAACGACGGCATCTGCGCTCTCGTCGTATTTGTCAATGTCAGCAACGAGTGCGTTTTCCTCAAGAAATCCTACGAGAGTAGGCTCTTCGTTCGCGTCCTTCATACTCTTTTCGTATTCTATAACGCCCGAAACGAATTCCTCTACGTTCTCAACTCTCTCCTTTTCCTCCGCACCCGCATCGATAAGCATCTGCTTATATCCGCTCTTATCAAGCACTTGATTTACGAATGCTTCAAGCGAGATATCGGTATTGAGCAGAGCCTTGAGCGAGAATATCATATTCGCAAAGCTCTTGAGTTTTAACGCGCTTCTTGATAGCGCAACGTATCTATCGGCGTTTTGCATTACGTCAAAAACGCTCGTTTCGGTCTCGCGCGAGATGGCGAGCACCGCCTCGACGGTGGTGTTCCCAATTCCGCGCTTTGGCTCGTTTATTATTCGCTTCATTCGCTCGCTGTCTGCGGGATTAACGATAAACTGCAGGTAAGCTACGACGTCGCGTATCTCTTTGCGGTCATTAAAGCGCAGACCGCCGAGCATTCTGTAGGGTATTCCGCTCTTTGCAAAGCTCCGCTCTATCACGTTGGACTGAGCATTGGTCCTATAGAGTATCGCACAGTCCTTGAACGCATATTCCTTTGCTGCGACGAGCGCAGACACCTTTTCTATTATATAGCGCGCTTCGCTGTTTTGCTCTTCGCAGAGCTTGAGCTTTATATTTGCTCCGTCCTTGCGGTCCGTCCAGAGCTTTTTGCCCTTTCTGCCCTGATTTTTGGCAATAACGGCATTTGCCGCATCAAGTATGACGCCTGTCGAACGGTAATTCTGCTCGAGCTTGATTATCTTTGTGTCCTTATACTTTCTGTCAAAGCTGAGTATATTGTCGATAACTGCACCGCGGAAGCGATAGATACTCTGGTCGTCATCTCCGACTACCATAATATTTTTATGTCCGCCGCAAAAGAGCGCCGTCAGCGCAAACTGCGCGTGGTTGGTATCCTGAAACTCATCGACCGAGACGTATCTGAATTTATTCTGATAGTATTCCCTTACGTCCTTATGGTCGCGTAGCAAAAATACGGTCTGCATTATGATATCGTCGAAATCAAGCGCGTTCGAATTTTTCAGATGCGTCTGATATCTCTTGTATATTTTTGCTATCTGTCTTTTGCGAAAATCCTTAACTCCGTATTCAAGCTCGTAGTCGTCGGGGGTGAGCAGATCGTCCTTAGCTCTGCTTATCTCGGAGATGACCGACTTTATCGGAAGCGAGCGCTCGTCGATATTAAGCTCCTTCATCACCGAGCTTATAGCACTCTTGGTATCGTTCGTATCGTATATCGCAAAGCCCTGTGCGTAGCCCATACGGTCGCCATAGCTTCTGAGGATACGCACACATATCGAGTGAAATGTTCCCGCCCAGATGCTCTTTGCGCTGTCGTCGTCGCCCATAGCGGCACAAAGTCTGTTCTTTATCTCATTTGCCGCCTTATTTGTAAAGGTTATCGCAAGCATCTGCCACGGGGGACAGGGGGAGGAGATAAATTCGGGAAGTATCTCTCCGATAAGCTCGGTAGGCGCATTTTCCGCGCGTTCAAGCTCTGCCACCTTTGCTTCGGTGATATTGTGCGGAACGTAGTCGGAAAAATACGCGTTTCCGTATTTCACGAGAAATACTATTCTCTTTACGAGCACGGTCGTCTTTCCGCTTCCCGCGCCCGCAAGCACGAGCAAAGAGCCGTTTGCAGTAAAGACCGCTTCTCTTTGGGGCGGATTGAGCTCGGAATAATAAATATCAAACAATCTGCGCTTTGCCTTGAGATAACGCGCGCCCAATTGTGTTATTTCTGCCATTTTTAATTTTCCTTTTTGTAGTTAATTGCGGTCTGTGCCGTCTTTTTTATTTTGCTCCAAAAGCTTTTTTATCTTCTCTGCCTGCTCGCGACGGAGCTCGTCGTAGCCTTCATCTTCCTCCCGCGTGCCAAAGACAGATTCATATTCTTCCCCGTCTTTGCCATCGGCGCTATCGGCAAAGGCTCTTCTCTGCTTGAAAACGTCTGCGTCAAATCTGCGCTCATAGGGTGCGGTAACTGCCGACAACACGGCTATTGCCGAAATAAAGATAACGGAGGCGATAAGTGCATCGGGCGCACAAAGATTTACGCGCACGCTGTACGCAAGAGTGTACGAATATATGAGCGGCATAACGTACGGAAACAGCGTCAGCGGTATAGCCAAGGCTTCAAGCAGAGTCAGCACTATTCTATTGGGTACGAATGTGATAAAGAGCGTTCTCGTGCGCTCCGCGTCCTCCTCATCGTCAGACATAAAGAGCTTGAGCGCAGTTACCATAGACCAGATCGACACAGCAAGTGCGATCGCATACAAGATCAGGACCGCAATAGACACTGTAAGCAGCACTCTTGCAAACGCGGTCTGTCCGACAGTCGCGTTCGGTGTTGCGAAAAGAATATTTCTTCCCTGCTCAAACGAATTCGTAAGTAAGGCAAAAAGCGATATAGGCTCGCGTGCCTCTCCCGCATCGACGTATCTGTGCGTCGGTATAAAGGCTATCAACAACAGAAGTATAAGAAGCACGGGCGGCAGGATATACCGCACGTATATTAGCCTTTGCTTAGTCTGCTTTTTCATAGTTCTCCTTTGTATCAAGCTTAAATCTGTACGGCAACAATTCGCGAAGCTGAATATCAAGAAGCTCGCCCTTACCGTTTGAAAGAATTATTTGAAAATCGTCCGAGCAAAACTCGGATATGACCTGACGGCATACTCCGCAGGGATAGCAAAAGTCCGTCTCACTTTCCGCGCTCTTGCCGCCGACTACCGCTATAGCCGAAAAATTTCTTTTTCCGTCGGCTATCGCTCTGAATATCGCCACACGCTCTGCACAGCAAGTAGGCGTATAAGACGCGTTTTCTATATTACACCCCTCATATACCGTTCCGTCGTCGCAAAGCAACGCCGCACCTACCGAAAAATCCGAATAGGGCGAGTATGCTCTCGTGCGCGCTATTTTTGCCGCGGCGATGAGCTCTTTTTTGTCTGTTTTCATAAAAACCTCTGTTTAAGAGCGAAGCGCAAGCGCGCTGCCCTCTGTTTCAAATTCTACTCCGAGCAGCTCGGCGACCGTGGCGGCAATATCAGCAAAGCTCCTACGTGTGCCGAAATTTTCGGGAGCTGTATTTTTTCCGTAAACTATGAGCGGAGTATACTCTCTTGTATGATCGGTAGTCTTAAGATATTTCGGGTCACAGCCGTGATCGGCTGTTATGATCAGAACGTCGTCACTCGAAAGCTCAAGCAAAACGCGGCCGAGCCACGCGTCAAACTCCGAAAGCCCCTTTGCATAGCCCTCCGCATCCCTTCTGTGACCCCAATTCATATCGAAATCAACGAGATTTGTAAAGCAAAGTCCGCAAAAGTCGGTCGACATAAAGTTTTCCGTGAGCTCCATGCCCTCGGCATTAGAGTGTGTACGCACCGAGGCGGTAAAACCTACGCCGGCGAATATGTCGGATATCTTTCCTATAGCGACAGACGAAAGTCCCGCATCCTTGATCGCTTCGGGAAGCAGAACTCTCGGCGGAGCGAGCGAATAGTCGCGTCGGTCGGCAGTCCTCTTATAAGCTCCGTCGTCAAGCTCAATATACGGGCGCGCTATCACGCGTCCGACACCCTGTTCTTCTCCTACAAGCTCTTCCCGAAGCTCCTCACATATGCGGTAGAGCTCGTCAAGCTCCATAACGCCGTTCACCTGCGCGGCGAGCTGAAGCACGCTGTCTGCAGAGGTGTATATGATAATAGCGTTTTTATCCTTAGCTTCCCTGCCGTAATCATTTATTACGGCAGTTCCCGAGTAGGTCTTGTTACAAAGCAGCTCTCTTCCCGATATACGTCTGACCTTTTGCAGTATCTCTTCGGGAAATCCGTTCGGAAAGGTAGGAAGCGGAGCATTCGATACGTGACCCGCTATCTCCCAATGTCCTACCGTCGTGTCCTTGCCGAGCGAGCTCTCGCTCATTCTTGCGACAGAAGCGAGTGGACTCTCGGTCTTTCCCAAAAAATCAAGTCCGTCTATATTTCCGATACCGAGCCTTTGAAGATTGGGAATTTCAAGCTTTCCCGTCTCCCATACGCTGCGCAGCGTATGCGCTCCAACGTCGCCAAAGCTTGCCGCATCGGGCATCTCGCCCGCGCCGACGCTGTCAAGGACTATCAAGAAAACCCGCTTTGCTCTCATTTTTTATCCCTCTCGCAAGCGAGTGCAAGGTCGAGTGCAAGCTCTATCATCTCGCCAAAGCTATTCTCACGTTCATCTGCAGAAAGCTCCTCACCGCTGACAAGCGAATTTGATACCGTGCATATAGCAAGCGCACGCTTATTCGCTCTTGCCGCGTTCATATAAAGAGCCGCAGCCTCCATCTCAACTGCAAGCACGCCCATCTTTCTCCAAAGAAGATTGCGGTCGGGGTCGTCGTCGTAATATACGTCTGAGGAAAGGATATTTCCCACGTGGAAGCGAAGATCCTTTTCGCGAGCGATATTTACCGTTTTTTCTAAGAGTCCAAAATCGCATAAAGGTGCAAAACTACCGTCGAGCCTGAATTGCCCGGAGTACGCTGAATCGGTGCAAGCACCCATTCCGATAACGATGTCTCTCACCTTGACGTTTTCCTGCATAGAACCCGCAGAGCCTATTCTTATGATATTTTCAACGTCAAAGGCGTTATAGAGCTCGTAGCTGTATATGCCTATCGACGGCATACCCATTCCGCTCGCCATAACAGATACGGGCACGCCCTTCCAGCTTCCCGTGTATCCGCTCACGCCGCGCACGTCGTTAAAGAGCACCGCCCCGTCCAAAAATTTTTTTGCAACGAGTTCTGCACGCTTAGGGTCACCCGGCATCAGCACTGTCTTTGCTATCTGCTCAGGTGTTGATTTGATATGCGGTGTAGGATAAGAGATCTTGTTCATAAGCCCCTCCGTTCGTTTTATAAATTACTGAGGCATTCCCTCGATATAGTAGGACGCCTCCATATCCGCCATACACAAGGTAAATGCAAGCGGAAACATCTCAAGTGCTTTTCCGACCTGATTTGCATCGTCCGTGCCCGAAAAGCCCATATGATAACGTATAGCAAACGCTTCGTCACGCGTAAGCTTCATAAATCCCGATATGATATATACCGACTTTTCTCCGTGACCGTAAGGAAGATTGTCTTCTATCGTGTAGTAGGGCACGCTCTCCCATACGCCGTTCTTTTTTACGTTTCTCATCTCGGTCTTGTAGAAGTTTGTCTTGCAAACGTCGTGAAGCAACGCGACGATAGCAAGCGACTCCTCGCTAAAGGAAAATCCGTGCTTTTCGCAAAATCTTGAATGCTTTACAAAATCGCAAAGGCACTCGTAGACGTTAAGGCTGTGCTCAAGCAAGCCACCCTCATATGAGCCGTGAAAACGCGTGCTTGCGGGTGCAGTAAAGAAATCTGTCTTTTCGCAAAGGTAGTCAAGGAACTTATCAGCTCCTTCACGAGTAATGCACGACTTATATATTTCGATAAATTTTTCTCTGTTATTCATATCCACCTCTAAAATAGTTTCGCATCACACCGTGCGGTTTCCGCGTTTTTTACGCGTATACAGATTTAAAAGCCCTGCTCCAAGCAGAACCATAGGTATCAATGCGATCACCAGCGTGCCTACTACGGTCGCACTCGTTTCGGTGACCGCAAGCAGCTCTGTCGTATCGTACTGCTTCGGCGTCGAGCTTTCGACCGACGGCTCGAAGCTTCTGTTCATCGAGGACACCATCGCGCCCAGACACGTGACTGATACCGAGTAATTTTTTATTGCCTCCTCGTCTTCTCCAAGATCGGCAGCCTTTAGGTTAAAGGTCCCCGATCCGCTTACGAGTGTAAGCACAGGAGTTTTGCCCTTGCTTGCCCTGAGTCCGATATTCTTGGTGACCACCTTCGTTTCGGTAACGGACTCTCCGTTCTCTCCCTCTTTTTCTACCTGTTCTTCTACGTCGTAGGTAAAGAGAGAGGTATACTCATAGCCCGCCGCCGCTTCGGTTTTTACTTCGGTAGGAGCGATCATATCAAGCTTAAGCGTCTCGTTCGTTGCAAGACCTGCAAATACGTCCGACGAGGTATTTACGACCGCCTTTACGCTATCACCGAGCGGGGTCGCATCCAAGGAAAGACCAACGCTTGCAAGCAAGCGCGCAAGATTTGGCATCGAAGCGTTATTTGCATCGGCAAATACGAGTATTCTGCCGCCGTCTTCCATATAGCGCAAGAGCATATCTATCTGCTCTTCCGAATAATCGCTGTCGGGCGTGTTGATAATAAGCATTCCCGCATCCTTCGGCATCTCGGAAAGCTTGGTTATATCAAGAGGATTTGCATAGCTGTTCTTCTCGCCGTGTCCGTCGGCAAAATAGAGCGCGGGGATAACGTCACTCGTTACGTACTCTATAGCCTCGTTAAGCTCCGTCTCTGCGTTAAGATATCTCGCCGAATAATAGTACAGCGACTCATACATCGCCATATAACTCGAGAACTGCTCTTTATCCGAGTTTGACATCTGTGAGTAATAAGCTGAATACTGCTGAAGCATATTGCCAAGCGAGGAAACGTAATTTTGCAGCTGAGCGGCAGACATATATCCAAGGTCGGCATAGTTGGCATTGTACCAAACAAAAAGCTCTTCCGCACCTATAACGGTATGTCTTCTTTCGCTTTCCACAACGATACAAAAGCTGAGGTTTGCATTTTCGGCAAAGCCGTATTTATCTCTGAACTCCGTGTCCTTAGAGGTATCTACTTTTTCAAACTTTATATGAGAGGATCTATCGCAATATCTTTCGATAAAGCCGACGAGCTTCTCCTCGCTTCCGTCGGCATCTACAAGATAAACGTTTATCTCCTCGTCAAGTCCCGTCAACAGCTGTTTAGTGTTGCTGTCTGTTTTATAAAGCTTATTTGGCGTTATGTCTATCCAACGCAAAGATGCGGGCAAAAAGGCGACTGCCACGCTGAGTCCGAGTACGATCACCGAAAGAACGGCGCAGGACAGCGAAAGCTTGAAGCGGGTTTTCACTCCGGAATTTTTAGGCGAGCTATATCTTATGCAGATCGCCAGGAGCAGTGCTGCAAAGAGCGCGTAAAATACAAGCGTGGGAATGTCAAGCTTGCCGTAGACGACCGTATCAAAGCGGCGCAAGGGTGAGACAAATCTCACTACCGTTCTTAGCGGCTCGGGGAAAACTATTGAAAACGCGCCGAGCAAAAAGCTGACGGTAAGTACCGAGTAGGTAACTACGAGTGAAGCCCATATCTTTTTGAATATTGCAGAAAACGCCATTGAAAGCGCTATGAGCAACAACTCAAAAACGAAAAGGAAGAATATAGCCGCATAGGCATAGGAATACGACACCTTACCAAAGAACCCAAGAATTACGGGATAAAGGCAAACCACCGCAGTAGGTATAGCAAAGAATGCCGTCATTGCAAAGAACTTTCCGAGAACTATCTGCGTGCGAGTCAGCGGAAGCGTTGCAAGATATTCGTCATTTCTCTTTTTTCTATCAAGATTTATAGACAGACAGGCTACGACGGGAATAGTTACTGCCGCGATGAGCGAGAGTGTCGCGATTATCGAATCTATTGACGGATAACCGAGTCTGACGTTATTAAGTACGAAGAATATCCCCGAAGCAAGAGCGAAAACAGTTATGGAAACGATTGCATAGATACTTCTGAAAAGCGATCTTATCTCTCTGAAAAATACAGCCCCCATATCATTCCTCCTCTTTCTGCACCGAAAGTGCTTCCATAAGGTCGCCTATCTTAAGCTCGGTAAATTTGAGCGACACTATTTCAGCTCCGAGATCTTCGACGGCGGCTGACACCGCACCCGAAACTCCGTCTCTCGTTGAACATTCTATTTTTATATCGAATATAACTGCGTTAATACTGCCTGCTCTAACGTCGGTTATCTGTTCTATATTTTTAAGAGCCTCTATTATTTTTTCTGCGTCCGTTCCCTTGCCTCTTACTCTCAAAAGCGCGCTGACGTTTCCGTCAAGCTTTTGGGTAATAACATCCGCAGGCTCAAAAACAAGCAGCCGACCCTCGCTAATAATTGCAACGTTATCGCACATATCTTCGATATCCGCGGGGTCTTTGCAAAAAACGAGCACAGCTTTCATCTTACCGAGCATAGAGATAAGCTTTTTTATCTCCTCTCTTTGCTGTACGTCGATCATCGCGATCGGCTCGTCTATTATTATCACGTCGGGATTTCCAAGAAGCGAATTAGCATAAGCGACTCGCTTTTTTTCGGAGGGTGTAAGGTTTTCTACAAGTATATCCGCCTTATTTTCAAGTCCCGTAAGATCGAGCGATTCCTTTATCTGTCTTGCACGCTTATCGGGTGATACCTTCTTTGCCGCGCCTGTAAAGTCGAGCACCTCTGCTACTGTCATATCGCTCGGAAAACGTATCTGTGACGGAACGTATCCTATCTTTCTCTTTACTTGTGCCGCCTGCTTATCAGAGGCGAAAATGCTCTTGCCTTTATAACGAATATCGCCGGAGTCGGCGTCGCAAACTCCGCAAAGCAAGGATGCCAAAAGTGTTTTTCCTGCCCCTCTTTTGCCGAAAAATCCGTATATGCCCTTCTCTTCTACCTCGAAGGAGATACCGTCAAGCACAAAAGCTTCGGGGATATTCTTTTTAAGGTCTTTTACTTCAAGTAATTTCATTTATCTTTTCTCCGATATTATCGTTTTCTTTATTTAAAAGCTCAAGCCTTTGATGCTCGTTTCGTATTATCTTGCGAGCGGCAAATATCATAAATATGAGATGGCAGCCTGCCGTCACCGTCCACGTAACAGGATAAGATATATATATGCTGATAGGTGAGGGCGCAGCTCTGAATATGGTTTCTATCCAAAGTATTCTCAATCCGCAAGCACCTGCAAGAGATATGATCATCGCGGTGACAGATTTGTCGAGTGCACGCAAGCCTCCGCAGAATACGTCCATAAGTCCGCACAAGAAATAGGTCGGAACGATTATCAAAAATCTCTCCATAGCCGCAGATATCGCTTCGGGAGAATCAACGTACATATGTAAAAGCGGATATCTGAATATCGTAAACACCGCGGCACAGCCAAGTCCCACGGCGATAACTATTATCGCGCAATAAAGCGTTAGTCTGCGGATATTCTTGAACTTTCTCGCACCCACGTTTTGTCCTATAAAGGTAAGTGCCACGTGGTATATCGAGTTCATTGCCACGTATATGATAGCTTCAATATTGTTGCTCGCCGCAGAGCCTGCCATTACGGAGTCGCCAAAGCTGTTTATCGACGACTGTATTATAACGTTTGAAAGCGAGAAGAGTGAGCTCTGTATACCCGACGGAATACCTATGTAGAGTATCTTTTTTACTTTTTGTCCGCTTATTCTGAGTTTTCTCAAAGAGATGCGGAGCGGTCCGCTGGTCTTAGTGAGATAAACTATCGACATTATTGCGGAAAGATACTGAGATACGATGGTCGCTATGGCAACTCCGTCAACGCCAAAATCGAAAAGCGCTACGAGTATGACGTTGAGAATGACGTTTACAAGACCCGATATCGCAAGGAAGATCATAGGTCGCTTTGAGTCGCCCGCAGAGCGTATCATAGACGCCGCGTAGTTATATACCATAGACGCGGGAACTCCGAGGAATATTATCTGCATATAGAGCGTCGAGTGAGGCAATACATCTGCAGGTGTTCCCATAAGACGAAGCAAAGTCTCGCTCAGCATAAAGCCCGCCGCACCTATAACTACGCCCAGAATGAGAGAGAGCAATATGGAGGTGTGCGCCACCTTTTTCGCCTCCTCGGGTTCTTTAGCACCGATGTGGTGCGCGACCGCAACACCCGCGCCGACGGAAAGTCCCATAAACAGTCCGACAGTTAGATTGGTTATAGATCCCGTGCTTCCTACCGCCGCTACCGCAACGTCACCCTTAAAAAATCCTACTACTATCAAGTCCGCCGCGTTGTAAAGACTCTGAAGAACTCCCGAAATTATAAGCGGGATAGCAAACAGTATCATTTTTTTGAAAAACGGCCCTTCAGTCATATCAACGGTCTTTTTTAGTCTGTGCATTGTATCTTACCTCTTTTTACCAAACGCAAAATCTACGGTTTTGCCTATACGCAAGTCGTTCGCCTAACCTATAATATATATAATAAACATTATTATACAGAATAATTATACCACCAAAAAAGATAAAGTCAAGTCTTTGTCAAAATGCTTTAAAAAAAATTAAAAATTTGGACCATAAAAACATTATAAATACAAAATCGCTTTTGCCTTTCAGCTCGCAAGCATCCGCAAAAGCGATATTTGTATCGGTCTCAGCCCGAAAATTCGGTCTTCTTTACGTATTCGATAAAAGTCCTCAAGCTCTTGGAGAGCCACTTGTTTTTATGATAGATCAGCTGCTTCCAAATGTCGATATTAAGGTCGGAAACATCGAGATAGCAAAGCTTCCCTGCTTTTATCTGCTCTTTGGTAACAAAGTCGGGCAGGTATGATATCATCTCTTCCTCTTCGAGAATATGAGTAATGATATCGGTCCTACCTATCTCAAGCACAGGCGTTATATCAAGCGATCTTTTAGCAAGCTCCTTGTCGAAAACCCGTCGGTATCCCTGACCGTATTCCGTCAGAACAAAGGGCTCGTTTGCGATATCCGCTATCTTAAGGGATCTTCTCTGCGCAAACTTTGATTTAGAACTCGCGACAAAATGCATAGAAAGAAGCTCTTCGCTTGCTATAACGTAATCCTTTCTGTAGGAGTGGCTGTCGAGCGTTATTATAGCATCGGCCTCGTTATGATCCAACATATCGAACATCACCGACGTATCGGCAGTAGTAAATTTAATAGAAATATCCGGATATCTGTTATGAAAATCGGCATAATGGGAATATATCATCTCCTCACACACCGAATCGGGCGTTACGATATGTACGTGTCCGTGGCAGGAATCCTCTTTGGCTAAGCTCTCCTTGAAGTCATCGGTCAGCGCAATGACCTGCTGGGCGTAACTGACAAGCTCGTGACCGCGTTGCGTCAGTGTTATCGTATGGTTTATGCGATCAAAAAGAAGACAGCCAAGCTCGTCTTCAAGCTGCTTTATTTGAAATGAGATAGTAGATTGCGAATATCCGAGCTGCTCCGCAGCCTTAGTGAAGCTTCCAAGCTCTGCAACGTGTATAAAAGTGATAAGATTTCTTAGTTCCATCATTCCTCCTGCAAATCGAGTATTTCGATAGAAAATATAATATCTACCTTCAAAATCGATATCTGAGTATATTATATAACAGATCCGTTCTAAAATCAAGTATAAAAAATGATTTGATTTCGAATTATAAGAGCCGCAGACTACCCTCTGCGGCTCTTGTCAAAATTATTTTTTAAGCTTTTCAAGATCGTTCTTACGGATCTCAACACGTCTTACCTTGCCGCTGATGGTCTTGGGAAGCTCATCTACAAATTCCACTATTCTCGGATACTTGTAGGGCGCGGTGTGCGTCTTGACGTACTCCTGAACCTCTTTCTTAAGCGCGTCTGTACCGACCGTACCCTTTACGAGCACGATGGTTGCCTTTACGATCTGACCGCGGACCTCATCGGGAACGGGAGTGACAGCGCACTCGAGAACGTAAGGAAGCTCCATAATAACGCTTTCGATCTCAAACGGGCCGATGCGGTATCCCGACGACTTGATAACGTCGTCGATACGTCCTACGTACCAAAGATATCCGTCCTCGTCCATTGTCGCGGTGTCGCCGGTATGATAGTATCCGTCGTGCCATACTTCCTCGGTCTTTTCCTTGTCAAGATAGTATCCGATAAAGAGTC
>SVSY01000062.1 GCA_015064065.1 Oscillospiraceae bacterium | reverse complement strand
GCAAAGGCGGTGAACTTCGGTATACTCTACGGAATAGGCGAATACTCGCTTTCCGAGGACCTCGGTATATCGCGCGCGCAGGCTAAAAAGTATATAGAGAGCTATCTTGCGGGCTTCCCGAAGATATCGGCATATCTTGACGGCATCAAAGAGCAGGCAAAGCGCGACGGCTACGTTACGACCATGTTCGGACGAAAGAGAAGGATAGCAGAGCTTTCTTCCTCTAACAAAAATCTTCAGCATTTCGGGGAGAGAGTCGCTATGAACAGCCCTATTCAGGGAACTGCGGCGGATATTATCAAGATAGCTATGATAAAGGTATCTGACGAGCTTCGGCAAAGCGGTATCGATGCAAAGCTTATCTTGCAGGTGCACGACGAGCTTCTTATCGAAGCTGACAGAGAATGTGCGCAAGAAGCCTACGATATTCTTGTAAGATGTATGAAGGAAAGTGCGTCTCTCTCCGTACCGCTCGACGTAGACGCACATATTGGCGAAAATTGGTTCGAAGCAAAATAGTTAAAAAAATTTTACAAAATTGATTTTTTTACATTTATTGTAAAAAATGAGGCGGTTTTTCAGAATATGTGAAAAAAATCACGAATTTACAGAATAATTTGACGAAAAGCTATAGACATTTCGAATTTTTTATAGTATAATGTTAGAGTATTGTGAAGCAGTAGGGCTTCTTGCGTCTTTTTTCGGCATTTTCAGCAAGGAAGGTAGAAGAGAATGAAGATATCAAAAATTAAGGAGCTTCTTGAAGCAGAGGTGCTTTCGGGAGAAGAATTGATAGAGGGTGAGGTCCACTCGGCGTGCGGCTGTGATATGATGAGTGACGTTCTTGCGTTCGTCAAGGATCAGGCTGTGTTGCTCACGGGACTTTGTAATCCTCAGGTCGTTCGTACTGCGACTATGATGGATATGCGTTGCATAGTCTTCGTAAGAGGAAAGAGACCTTCTGCTGACGTTGTGGCGCTTGCAAATGACTCCGGAATAGCCGTGCTTGCTACCGATATGAGAATGTACGCAGCTTGCGGGATACTTTATCAAAACGGACTTCACGCAGGAGAGTGCTCGAAATGAATGACAAAGTAGTTTTTCACTTTGATATAGACGGCGACAATTTTACCTCCGCCGGCGAAGCGTCGGTCAAGATAAAGAAGCTGTTGCGCGAGATGGGATTTTCTCCCGACACGATACGCAGAGTTTCGGTCGCTATGTACGAGGGCGAGATAAATATGGTCATACACGCAAACGGAGGTGCTGCCGACGTTGAGGTGTACAGCGACCGTATAGAGATAATACTCGCCGATAAAGGCCCGGGAATTGCGAATATCGAGCTTGCTATGCAAGAGGGATATTCCACCGCGCCCGACAATATCCGTTCTCTCGGATTTGGCGCGGGTATGGGTCTGCCGAATATGAAACGATATACAGACGAAATGAGAATAGAATCTGCGGTAGGAGAGGGAACGACGATATATATGACGGTCAGGACCTGACGCAGAGAAAGGTAAGAAATGTTAAACAACAGACATTCCGTGACCCTTGAGCTATCCAAATGTAAAGGCTGTACTAATTGTATAAAAAGATGTCCCACCGAAGCGATACGAGTTCGCGACGGACACGCGATAATTAAGGAAGAAAAGTGCATCGATTGCGGTGAGTGCATCAGACTTTGTCCGTATCAGGCAAAGAAGGCTACGTACGATAAGCTTGAGGATTTTGATACATATAAATATAAGATCGCTCTTCCCGCACCTGCGTTTTACGGGCAGTTCAACGACCTTGATGACGTTGACTATATACTTACGGCACTTCTTGAGTGCGGATTTGATGCTGTTTATGAAGTGTCTAAGGCGGCGGAGATAATTACGGAGCACACCCGCAGATATATGAAAAAGGACGGATTGCCCCGTCCCGTGATCAGCTCTGCGTGCCCTGCTATCGTCAGACTTATCAGTCTGCGTTTTCCGTGCCTTGTGGATAATCTTCTTCCCATTATGCCACCTATAGAATATGCGGCAAGACAGGCACGCCGCGAAGCGCTTGCTTTGCACCCCGAATTGACAGACGACGATATATGCGTTCTGTTCATCTCGCCGTGTCCTGCAAAGATAAGCTATATCAAAAATCCCATCGGTGTTGAGAAGAGCGCCGTAACGGGCGGACTTTCGGTAAGCGATCTTTATTTTAAGGTCCGCGCAAAGCGCAAGGAGATAGATATACCCAAGTCACTCTCGAGCACAGGTATCATCGGTCTTAACTGGGCAGGCTCGGGCGGAGAAGCGACCTCGCTCCTCTCCGACCACTATCTTGCTGCCGACGGTATAGAAAACTGCATAAAGGTACTTGACGAGATCGAAAACGGCACTTTCGGCGATCTTGAGTTCGTCGAGCTCAACGCTTGCATAGGCGGTTGTGTCGGCGGAACGCTTAACGTTGAGAATCCCTTTATAGCAAAAGCGAGATTGCGCTCAATGAGAAAATATCTTCCCGTTTCGGGAAATCACATAAGCGATGCCGAAGCACTTGCGGATGAAATATTCTACGATGCCGAGATAGGCAATAATGCTGCCGATATGCTCTCTGAGGACAGAATGACGGCAATTGCAAAGATGGCGGAGATAGAGTGTATCTATAAGGATCTTCCTCACCTTGACTGCGGCTCGTGCGGAGCGCCAAACTGTCACGCGCTTGCAGAGGATATCGTCAGAAGCGATGCGGCTATGGGCGATTGCTTGATACAGCTCAGGGAAAGACAAAAGAAAAACTGATAAGTGTGAATTACGGAGGTAGATATGACGGTAGGCGAGCTTGCAAAGCACCCCGATTTTAATGAGATCTGCGTGCCTGACGGTGAGCGCGAGATACTCGGCGGTTATGCGGGAGATCTGCTCAGCTGGGTAATGGGTCGCGCGTCGGAGGGAGATGCTTGGGTCACTATTATGTCTAACGTTAATATCGTTGCCGTCAGCACTCTTGCAGATCCAGCCTGCATAATTCTGTCCGAAGGAGTAGAGCCCGACGGCGAGACGCTCAAGCGTGCACAGATGCAGGGCGTGAATATACTGTCAACAAAGCTTGATACTTTCAATGCTTGCGCTGTTATAGCGGGATTGATATGACGGAATATTTCTACGATCTGCATATCCATTCGGCACTTTCTCCGTGTGCCGATAACGATATGACACCAAATAACATAGCGGGGATGGCGGCTATCAAAGGACTTTCGCTCTTAGCTCTTACCGACCACAATTCTGCAAAGAATTGTCCCGCCTTTTTTGAAGCCTGCAAGCAGCAGGGAATAGTGGCGATAGCGGGAATGGAGCTCTCTACGGCTGAGGACATACACCTCGTTTGTCTTTTTGAGCAACTTGAGGACGCTATGCGCTTCGATGCTGAGGTGGAAAAGCATCTGATGCCCATAAAAAACCGTCCCGAGATATTCGGAGAGCAGTTGATACTCGACGGAGAGGACGAGCAGATAGGAGAGTTTGACACTCTCTTGATATCGGCTACCGATCTGCCTATAGACGAGGCTATCGAGCTTGCAAGAAGCTACGGTGCTCACGTGCATCCCGCTCACATTGACCGAGAATCGAACGGCATCGTGGCGATACTCGGAGATATCCCCTCTGAATACGGATTTTCCACATTTGAACTCAGGGAGCGCGGGAATGCCGAAAAACTTTCGGAAACTGTCGAGGAGCTCGGTCAGAAAAACGTGCTCGTATGCTCGGACGCTCATCACTTGTGGGATATAAGCGAAGCGGAGAACTCGCTGATGATCGACGACGAGCCTTACAGCTCTGCGCTCGTCAGGAAAAAAGTACTCGCTATGCTTGAGCGAGGAGAGCTTAACTAAGGTATTTAATTATTAAAAATAATATTAAATAAACAAAAAACAATATGGAGGATTTTTTCAGATGAAAAAGACTTTGACCACAGTAATGTTCCGTGGAACAAAGGCTCAGGAAGAGCAGCTTGATGCAGTAATCGCAAAGCTCAAGGGCACTCCCGGAGCATTGATGCCCGTTCTTCAGCAGGCTCAGGAGATATATGGTTATCTGCCTGTTGAGGTTCAGAGAATGATCGCTCTTAAGATGGACGTTTCCATCGAAGAGGTGTACGGCGTATCCACATTCTACTCGCAGTTCGTTCTTAATCCCAAGGGAGAGGTTGCTATTGCAGTTTGCCTCGGAACAGCTTGCTACGTAAAGGGAAGCGGCGACATTCTCGATAAGATCACACAGATACTCGGACTTCCCGCAGGATCTACTACTCCCGACGGAAAGTATTCTCTCGAGGCTACGAGATGTATCGGTGCTTGCGGACTTGCTCCCGTTCTTACTATCAATAATGAAGTATACGGAAGACTCGTTCCTGCCGATATGGAAGGTATCCTTGCAAAGTATAAATAAGATCTAACAAGTTTTAACGTATGAAGGAACTGTCACTAAATATTCTTGACGTTGCTAAAAATTCTACCGCGGCAGGTGCGTCGCAGGTGGAAATATCGCTCGAGCTTTCGAGAGAAGCTATTCTCACTCTTTCGATAACCGATAACGGTTGCGGAATGGACGAGGAGACGCTCAGAGGAGTTACCGATCCCTTTTATACCACGCGAAAGACGCGAAAGGTCGGAATGGGATTGCCGCTTTTGAAAATGGCTGCCGAGCAGACGGGAGGAGAGCTTTTCATAACCTCTTCGACCAAGGCGGGAGAAAGCGGAACTGTACTTCGTGCGACCTTTGATACTAAAAGTATCGACTGTATGCCGCTTGGCGATATAGTCTCTACGATATGTATTTTGATCGCGGGAAGTCCCGAGGTAGATTTTGTCTTTACGGACAAGCGCCCCGAAGGAGAGGTGTCTCTTGATACGGCACAGCTTCGCGAGGTGCTTGGAGAGGGAATATCCCTTGCAGAGCCCGAGATACAGCAGTGGATAAGAGAATATCTTGAAGAACAGTACTTGAGCGTAGACCCCAAATAAGATTAAATTTTTGAAAAATATATGGAGGAAAAACTATGAAATCTTTGGCAGAACTTGCTGCTATCAGAGAGAAGATGCAGAGCAAGGTCGTTATCCGCGAGGGCGTAGGCACAACTCGTGTTGTAGTTGGTATGGCAACCTGCGGAATCGCAGCAGGCGCAAGACCTGTTCTTAACGCTTTTGTTGAAGGCGTAAATGCAAGCGGACTTAACGATAAGGTCGCTATCACACAGACCGGTTGTATCGGTATTTGCCAGTATGAGCCCGTAGTAGAAGTATTTGAAGAGGGCAAAGAAAAGGTTACTTACGTAAAGCTTGATGCAGCTAAGGCGGCTGAGATCGTCGAGAAGCATCTTAAGGGCGGTCAGGTCGTTGAGGAATACACGATCGGCGCATATAAAGCGGTTTGATTTTGACTGAGAAAGGATAAAGAAAAATGATTAGATCACACGTATTGATTTGTGGCGGTACGGGTTGTACGTCTTCCAAGAGCGTCGAGATCAAAAACGCTATGGAGGCTGAGATCCTCGCGAACGGTCTTGCAGAGGAAGTAAAGGTCGTTATGACCGGATGCTTCGGTCTTTGTGCACTTGGACCGATTATGATTATCTACCCCGAAGGAACCTTCTACAGCAACGTAACAGTTGCTGATGCCGCTGAGATCGTCAGCGAGCATCTTCTTAAGGGACGTCCCGTTGAAAGACTCGTATACCACGAGCAGAAGGCTGACGTTCACCATGCGACCTCGCTCTCCGAGACTGCTTTCTACAAGAAGCAGAAGAGAGTCGCTCTTCGTAACTGCGGTGTAATCAACCCCGAAGAGATCGACGAGTACATCGCTATGGACGGTTATCAGGCACTCGGTAAGGTACTTACCGAAATGACTCCCGATGACGTTATCCAGACCATTCTCGATTCCGGACTCCGCGGACGCGGAGGCGGCGGATTCCCCACGGGTCTTAAGTGGAAGTTCGCTTCTGGCAACAGAGGAAACGTAGTTAAGTATATCGGTTGTAATGCAGATGAGGGTGACCCCGGTGCGTTTATGGACCGTTCTATCCTCGAGGGTGACCCTCACGCAGTTCTTGAGGCTATGGCTATCGCAGGCTATGCTATCGGTGCTGAAGAGGGTTACATATACGTTCGTGCTGAGTATCCTATTGCTATTCACCGTCTTGAAATTGCTATCAAGCAGGCTCGTGAATACGGACTTCTCGGTAAGGATATTTTCGGCACAGGCTTTAACTTCGATATTCACCTCCGCTTCGGTGCAGGTGCGTTCGTATGTGGTGAGGAGACTGCTCTTATGACCTCTATCGAGGGTAACAGAGGTGAGCCTCGTCCCCGTCCTCCGTTCCCTGCAGTAAAGGGCCTTTTCGGACAGCCTACCATTCTTAACAACGTAGAGACCTACGCAAACATTCCTCAGATCATCCTTAAGGGCGTTGATTGGTTCAGAAGCATGGGAACCGAGAAGTCCAAGGGTACTAAGGTATTCGCACTCGGCGGTAAGATCGTCAACACCGGTCTTGTTGAAGTTCCTATGGGAACTACTCTTCGCGAGGTCGTTGAAGAGATCGGAGGCGGTATCCCCAACGGTAAGAAGTTCAAGGCTGCTCAGACCGGTGGTCCTTCCGGCGGATGTATCCCCGCATCTCTTATCGATACTCCTATCGACTACGATAACCTTATCGCTATCGGCTCTATGATGGGTTCGGGCGGACTTATCGTTATGGATGAGGATACCTGTATGGTCGACCTCGCTCGTTTCTTCCTTGAGTTCACGGTCGACGAGTCCTGCGGTAAGTGTACTCCTTGCCGTATCGGTACTAAGAGACTTCTTGAGATCCTTGACAAGATCATCGCAGGTAACGGTGAGCTTGAGGATCTCGACAGACTTGAAGAGCTTTCTAACTACATCAAGAGCGCATCTCTCTGCGGTCTTGGTCAGACAGCTCCTAACCCCGTACTTTCGACACTCCGCTACTTCAGAGATGAGTACGTTGCTCATATCGTTGACAAGAAGTGTCCCGCAGGCGTATGTAAGAGCCTTCTTCAGTTCAAGATCGATCAGGATAAGTGTATCGGATGCGGAATGTGCGCTAAGAACTGTCCTGCAGACGCTATATCGAGAACCGACTATATCGCTCCCGGACATAAGCTTGCATCCTTTGCTATCGATACGGCTAAGTGCGTAAAGTGCGGCGCTTGTATGGAAAAGTGTAAGCCTCACGCTATTTATAAGGACTAAGAAAGGAGAAGTGTGGAAATGGAAACAATTAAGATCAAAATTAACGGCGTAGAATACGACGTACCTAAGGGATCCACAGTTCTTGAAGCTGCAAGAGTAGCTAATATAGATATCCCTACACTCTGTTACCTCAAGGATATCAACGAGATCGGCGCTTGCCGTCTTTGCCTTGTTGAAGTATCCGAGGGCGGAAGACCCTTCAGACTCGTAACAGCTTGTGTATATCCCGTAACCGAGGGAATGGAGGTTCTTACGAACACTCCTAAGATAAATCAGTCCAGAAAGACAAACCTTGAGCTTATTCTTTCTAATCACGACCGTAAGTGTCTCTCCTGTGTACGCAGCACCACCTGCGAGCTTCAGAAGCTCTGCAACGAGTACGGCGTAGACGAGCTCCGCTTCAGCGGCGATAAGAATAAGTACAAGATCGACGACGCTACCCCCATCATCCGCGACAACAACAAGTGTATTCTTTGCCGTCGTTGCGTAGCTGCTTGTAAGGTAGTTCAGGGTATAGGCGTTATCGGCGCTAACGACCGTGGATTCGATACTCACATCGCTTCCGCATTCGAGGTTCCGCTCTCAGAGACCTCCTGCATCAACTGCGGTCAGTGTATCGTAGCTTGTCCCGTAGGCGCTCTTTACGAGAGAGATGACACAGATAAGGTAAGAGAGGCTCTCGCTGATCCTTCCAAGCACGTATTCATCTGCACAGCTCCTTCTGTAAGAGCTCAGATCGGTGAGTGCTTCGGTTACGAGCCCGGTACCGACTGTGAGGGTAAGATGGTAGCAGCGCTCAAGAAGCTCGGCTTTGACGGCGTATACGATATGAACCTCACCGCTGACCTTACCATTATGGAAGAAGCAACCGAGTTCCTCGGAAGAGTTAAGAACGGCGGAGCACTTCCTATGATCACTTCCTGCTCGCCCGGTTGGATCAAGTACTGCGAGCACTACTATCCTGAGTTTGTGGACAACCTTTCTACCTGTAAGTCTCCTCAGCAGATGTTCGGTGCTGTAGTTAAGACCTACTACGCAGAGAAGATGGGTTGGGATCCTAAGGATATCTTCTTCGTATCGGCAATTCCTTGTACCGCTAAGAAGTTCGAGGTCGGCAGACCCGGACAGTCAGCTGCAGGCGTTCCCGACGTAGACGTTGCTGTTACCACCCGTGAAGTCGGCAGAATGATCAGCAAGGCTGGTATCGACTTCAAGGCTCTTGACGATGCAGAATTCGACGTTCCTTTCGAGATCGGCTCCGGTGCAGGCGCTATCTTCGGTGCTACCGGCGGTGTTATGGAGGCAGCTCTCCGTACCGCAGCAGAGGTCATCGAGGGCAAGCCTCTCGAGTCTGTTGACTTCAACGAGGTCCGTGGCGTAGAGGGCGTTAAGATCGCTTCCTACAAGCTCGGTGATATCACTCTTAACGTTGCAGTTGCTTCGGGTACTGCAAACGCAAAGAAGGTCCTTGACGCAGTTAAGGCAGGCGAGCTCGACGTACAGTTTATCGAGATCATGGCTTGTCCCGGCGGTTGTGTAAACGGCGGCGGTCAGCCCATTCAGCCCGCAGTTGTAAGAGAGACTATCGATCTTCGCGCTGTAAGAGCTGCAGTTCTTTACAACGACGATAAGAATAGCGATCTCCGCAAGTCTCACGAGAACTCTGCTGTTAAGAGACTTTACGATGAGTACTTTGGAGAGCCTAACAGCCATAAGGCTCACGAGATACTCCACACTCACTATGTAAAGCGTGGTCTTTGATCTTACAGATTAAACTATAACTCTCGCAGAGGGCAGGAAAACCTGCCCTCTGTATTTTTTTGTGCAATATTTTATATATTATTATCAAATTTGATATTGACAAAGCAGAACTTATATGGTAAAATATCCATATAAACAGAAAGTGTTTATAAAAATATTTTTTCTAAGGAGAAAACGCTAATGAAAAAGAGCCTTTTGATCAAGATATTGATGATGGCACTTGCTATGGTGTTGGTATTTGCTCTCGCTTCGTGTGATATCGAAGAGGACGATGGCTATCAGGATAAGGAAGATCTTCAGGATATCAACAAGGATCTTGAGGATGCAAAACCCAGCGAAGGTCTTAAGTTCAAGAAGGGTGTAGACAAGGACGGTACTGAATACTATAGCGTTACAGGACGCGGCGATTGCAAGGATGCTATTATTATTATTCCTGCCGAGCACGAAGGAATTCCCGTAACTAAGATCGGTGGAAACGCATTCAGCGAGTCGCAGTATGATGAGGAAGACGGCATTCCGAGACTTGAAAGAGTTCTCATTCCCGAGAGTGTTACAAGTATTGCACACCATGCATTTGCTGAGTGTGAAAGCCTTCAGAGCATAAAGCTTCCCGATTCGCTCATTACTCTTGACAGTAATGCTTTTGAGGGCTGTGAGAAGGCTAACGCTCTCTATATAGGTAATAAGGTGCAGAAGATAGCAAAGGCTGCTTTTGCAGGATGCAAGAACATACAGGTAGTATACCTTCCCGACACCTTGACCGAGATGAGTGCAGGTGTGTTCCAGGATTGTAAGATGCTTGGTAAGGTAGATTTCGGTAACGGTATTGACTTTATTCCGGACGCTACTTTCTATAACTGTGTAACTCTTCAGGAGCTTGATCTGCCCAACAATCTCGTTAAGATCGGTGCTGATGCTTTCCGTGGATGCGAGAGCCTTATGTCCTTCGATATTCCGGATACCGTTACTTCGGTTGGTGACAGAGCATTTATGCGTTGTATGGCTCTTGAGAAGATAACCATTCCCGTAAGTGTAGAGACTTGGGGCAACTTCGTAACATACTTCTGCAAGAACCTTTCCAGTTTCGTCTATGAAGGTACTCGCGCTCAGTATGAGGCTATAAAGTGCTATCCTCCGCTTTCCTATGAGGAGGACGGAAGTCCCAAGGTCGTAACTCCCAACCAAAGCTTGTCTATGTACCTTTCCATCAAAGCTACACACGTTGAGTGTACTGACGGTACGTTCGATATTAAGCAGATAATGGAAGATAACGGATTTATGGACAGTGAAAATCTTAATCCTGATGCAGGAAAGACTGAAGAAAAGGATGAAGAAGCAGCTGAATAGGCTTGCACAATGATATATGAAACAAAGGCTTCTGCGACCTTGCAGAAGCCTTTGTTATATTATATGGGGAATATACATATATTGTTGTGAGGTGATGATATATGAAGAAAATAAGAAAGACCGCAGAAAAAGCAAAAAGAATGTTTTCTGTTTTTTTGTTTATCTGTATGATACTGTCTGTACTGCCTGTAAAGGCATATGCTGCGCCATCAAAAAGTCCGCAAAACGCTCCGAAGCTTGACTGCAAATCGGCAATACTTATGGAAGCCGATACGGGAACGGTGCTCTATGAAAGCTCGGCTGATAACGCATTACCACCCGCATCCGTAACAAAGGTAATGACGCTGTTGCTCGTTATGGAGGCTATCGAGGCAGGGAAGATAAACTATTCTGACAAGGTGAGAGCAAGTGCTAACGCTTGTTCGATGGGCGGTTCTCAAATATATCTTGAGGAAAACGAAGAGATGAGCGTTGAGGATCTGCTAAAAAGCGTGGTCATAGCTTCTGCAAACGATGCGGCGGTAGCATTGGCAGAATACGTGTCGGGCACAGAGGAAGCCTTTGTGGCTCGTATGAACGAGAGAGCATCAGAGCTTGGAATGAAAAATACACGCTTTGAAAATACTAACGGACTTGATGATAGCGTGGAAGATCACGTTACGTCGGCACGCGACATAGCTATAATGTCACGGGAGCTTATCAAGTATCCCCGTATAATCGAGTTCAGCTCAATTTGGATGGATACTATACGAAACGGCGAATTCGGACTTACCAATACCAACAGGCTCATAAGATTTTATAAGGGTGCTACGGGTCTTAAAACAGGGTCGACGTCAAAGGCGGGATTTTGCATCAGCGCAACTGCAGAACGTGACGGAATGACGCTTATATGCGTTATAATGGGCGCACCGAGCAGAGACGTCAGAAACGCGGCGGCAACCTCGCTTTTGGATTGGGGATTTTCGAACTACGGGCTCTATACTGTCGAGGGAGGCAATATTTCTGACATTCCTGTTTTAAAGGGTGTCAGGGAGTCTGTAGGAGCTCAATATTCGGGATTTTCGCAGATACTCGAAAAGAATGGAAAGAAAAATGTTGAAAAGATCGTCGAGCTTCCCGAAACGCTCACCGCGCCGATCAAAAAAGGTGACGTTGTTGGAAAAGTCTTATATAAGCTTGACGGAAAAGAAGTTGGAAGAAGCGATATAATTGCTTTGCAGAACGTGGAAGAGATAAGCTTTGGAAAGATGTTTTTGATTTTCTTGGAAAAATGCGCTCAAATTATGTAGATAAATAAAAAAGTTCCCAAAAAGTTCACATTTTGTTTTAAAATTACACAATGTAATATTGTATAATTATATATCAATATAAAAACAGAGAGGTATAAAAAATGGCTGTTAAATTAAATGATACCTATATCAAGTCCTTTATCAATGATTCCGAGCTTTCGGCACTCCAGAGCGAGATAAGCGCAGCTCATAAGACCCTTCTTGACGGAACCGGTGAAGGCAACGATTTCTTGGGTTGGATAGATCTTCCCACTAACTATGATAAAGAGGAGTATGCGAGAATAAAGGCAGCTGCCGCAAAGATACAGAAGACCTGCGATGTTTTCGTAGTTATCGGAATTGGCGGCTCTTACCTTGGCGCAAGAGCAGTCGTTGAATTCCTTAAGTCTCCCGTTTATAATAATCTCAAAAAGGATACTCCCGATATATATTTTTCCGGTTGCAACATCAGCGCGCAGTCGCTTAACGAGCTCCTTTCTATCTGCGAGGGCAAGGACGTCTGCATAAACGTTATTTCAAAATCCGGTACTACTACCGAGCCCGCAGTAGCTTTCCGCGTATTCCGCGATCTTCTTGAGAAGAAGTACGGTAAGGAAGGCGCAAGAGAGAGAATATTCGTTACCACCGATAAGGCAAGAGGAACTCTCAAGAAGTTCTCCGATGAGGCAGGTTATGAGACCTTTGTTGTTCCGGATGACGTTGGAGGACGTTTCTCGGTACTTACCGCAGTAGGACTTCTTCCTATCGCAGTTTCGGGCGTAGATACCGATGCACTTATGAAGGGTGCGGCAGACGCGGCTGCTGAATATAAGGCAAGCGCAGATATTGCTGCTAACGACTGTATGAAGTACGTAGCACTTCGTAATCTTATGTACAGAAGCGGCAAGACTACAGAGGTGCTCGTCAACTACGAGCCCTATGCGGCTATGTTCAACGAGTGGTGGAAGCAGCTTTACGGCGAGAGCGAAGGTAAGGATAAGAAGGGACTTTTCCCCGCATCCGTTATATTCTCCACAGACCTTCACTCGCTCGGTCAGTTCATTCAGGACGGAAGCCGTATGCTCTTTGAAACAGTAGTATCCGTTAAGGAGACCGACGAGAAGCACGCTGTTCCTTACGATGAGGCAAACGTTGACGGACTTAACTTCCTTGCAGGCGTTGATCTCAACGAGGTAAACAATAAGGCAATGCAGGGAACTATCCTTGCACACGTTGACGGCGGCGCACCTAACATTCTCATTGAGGTTGCAGATAAGAGCGCATATTCTCTTGGCTACCTGCTCTATTTCTTTGAGTTTGCTTGCGGCGTTTCGGGTTACGTTCTCGGCGTAAATCCCTTCAATCAGCCCGGAGTTGAGGCGTATAAGAAGAATATGTTCGCACTTCTCGGTAAGCCCGGATATGAGGCAGAGAAGGCAGCACTTGAGGCAAGACTCAACTGATTTGCGCTAAATGCCTAAATTTTATAAATATTTTTCAATATTTTTGAAAAAATGATAAAATCCCTCTTGCAAAACTTGTATTTATGAGTTATAATATAAGTGAGCAAAGAAAGCTCAATAAAAAAATCGGAGGATCCAAATGTTAAAGTTAATTATCGGCGTAAAGGGTACCGGAAAGACAAAGACCCTCATCAATATGGTAAATTCCGCAGTAGAGAGTTCTCACGGAAACGTTGTTTGTATCGAAAAAGGCGTAAAGCTTCGTTATGACGTTAAGTATCGC
>SVSY01000061.1 GCA_015064065.1 Oscillospiraceae bacterium | reverse complement strand
TATTGGGCTCACCCGCCCGTATATATGCCCGAGAACTGCAACCTTGAGGACGTAGCACACATCAAGAAGTTCGTCGATATCCCCGTGGTATGCGCGGGAAGAATGGACGCGGAGATAGGTGCGGCGGCTGTTGCCGAGGGCAAGATAGACGCGGTAGGCGTTGCACGTCAGTTCCTCGTTGACCCCGAGTGGATAACCAAGCTTATCGAGGACAGACTTGAGGACATCAAGCCCTGTATCTGCTGTCACGCAGGCTGCTTCAACTTCTCGTCCTCAAAGGGACACGCAAATACTCAGGACCTTACCGATACTATGGGACTTGCACGCTGTGCGCTCAATCCCGAGACTATGCAGTCCAAGAAATACCACCTCGAGCCTGCCAAGAAGCAGAAGAATATCGCGGTCATCGGCGGCGGTATAGGCGGTATGGAGGCGGCTATCGTATGTGCAAAGCGCGGACATAAGGTAACTCTTTACGAGAAGACCGACAAGCTCGGCGGCGTATTTATAGCGGCGGCTGCTCCCTCGTTCAAGGAGAAGGACAGAGCGCTTATCGCTTGGTATATCCGTGAGCTCTCGAAGTATCCTATCGAGGTCAAGATGAATACCGAGGTCAGTGACGTCAAGTCGCTCGGAGCTGACGAGATCATCGTTGCTACGGGTGCTGTGGCAAAGAGAATACCCGTCAAGGGCGCGGAGAACGCAATCGAAGCTATAGATTATCTGCTTGAAAATAAGACAGTAGGCGACAAGGTAGTTGTTATCGGCGGCGGACTTACGGGCTGTGAGATAGCGTACGATCTTTACCTTAAGGGCAAGAAGCCCGAGATCGTCGAGATGCAGGACGACCTTATAACGACCAAGGGTATCTGCCTTGCAAACACCAGCTATCTGCGCGACTTCTTTAAGACTAACAAAGTTCCCGTACACCTCGAGACCTCGCTGTGCGAGATAGGAGAGGGCAGCGTTACCTTAAAGGACAAGGAAGGCAATACCTTCAAGATAGATGCGGATTCGGTAGTTATGTCGGTAGGATATAACCCCGCTCCGCTTGTAAGCAAGGGCAAGAATATCCACGTTATCGGTGACGCGGCGTCGGTAGGTAATCTGCGCACGGTCATCTGGGGCGCGTGGGACGTAGCAATGAAGCTCTGACGATCTTCATTGCAGTGAAATTGCGGCTTCGCCGCAGTGAAATTCACCTTCGGTGAGTGAAATGTTGCGTTGCAACGTGAAATTTGCCCTTCGGGCAAGTTTCGGTAGATTTTCTCCGCTTTGGCGGAGAAAATCAAATTTAATTAAAAAAGAAAGGTGTTTGTTATGATACTTACTAAAGAACAGCAGGCGATACTCGACGGCGAGAAGGGTGAAACGCTTGCGAAAGTAATGAAAACTCTCGTTATGTACGGTGATGCGTTCGAGGCAGAAAAGCTCGTGCCGATCACCTCAAAATACAACCACCTCGTTACCTCGTTCGGTCTTAAGGTAATGTCTCCCGTGTATGACCTTATGCAGCAGCTTCTCGATGCAGGCGTTGCGTCGGATCAGAAATTCTCGGTAGACCCAAGACCGCTTGATAAGAACGTGCCCGCAAACTTTTTGCAGAACCTCGTTTTCAATAAGTTTATGTACACAAAGCAGGATTTCTATGAAGAACAGCTCCACAAGCTCGGACTTATGGACGACGACGCGTTCTCCTGCACCTGCTATATGGACGAGGTAGGAAACAAGCCGCAGAAAGGCGACGTGCTCTCTTGGGCAGAATCGAGTGCGGTAGTTTACGCAAACTCGGTGCTTGGCGCAAGATGCAACAGAAATTCGGGTATCATCGATATTATGGGCTCTATCGTCGGCTACGTTCCTTACTTCGGACTCCTTACCGACGAGGGAAGAAAAGCTACTTGGGTAGTTAAGGTACAGACCACGAAGAAGCCCGAGGCTCAGCTTCTCGGCTCGGCTATCGGTATGAAGGTAATGGAGGACGTTCCTTACGTGATCGGACTTGACAAGTGGATAGGCAACGAGCTTGGCGAAGCCGCTTGCTCCTATCTCAAGGACTTCGGCGCGGCTACCGCATCGAACGGCGCGGTCGGACTTTACCACATCGACGGACTTACCCCCGAGGCAGTAGAGCTCGGACAGAGCCTTATAAGCGAGGGCGCAAAGGAATATATCATAGACGACGCTGAGCTTGCGCGCGTTCAGGCTGAGTATCCTGTTATCTGGAAGGACGCAGACGCGACCCCGAAGCTTTGCTTCGTCGGCTGTCCTCACCTCTCGCTCCAACAGCTCAAGGATTGGACCGAGAGAATTGAAGAGGGACTTCGCGAGAGCGGAAAGAAGAAGGTACTTATCCCCACCGTATTTACCGCCGCCCCCAAGGTGCTTGAGGCGTTCGAGGCTACCGAGTACGCCGCTCGTCTTAAGGCGACAGGCGTTATCACGTCCTACATCTGTCCCTTGATGTATATGAACAACCCGCTTTGCAAGAAGATGCCCGTCATCACCTCGTCAAACAAGCTCCGCACCTATACGAGTGCGAGATATTACACCGACGCAGAGATAGCGGATATTATCACTAAGGGAGGTAAGTAATATGAAAAAGTTTCAGGGAAGAGTTATAACTCCCGGTACGGTAAGTGCAGAGGCTGTGGTTACCACGCAGGGATTTAATACGCTCGCATCCTTCCAGATGGCGCTTCAGTTCGGCGACAAGGAAGTAAAGTGCGGCGACCAGAACAACACCGAGCTTCACGGCAAGCCCTTGATAAACAAGGCTCTCTGCTTGCCTCAGACCATAGGCTCGACCACAGGCGGACTCGTGCTTTACTGCGCGTGCGCTATGGAGAAAAATCCCGCGTGTATGCTTTTTGCAAACCACATTGACTCGCTTGCGGCGGCAGGTGCTGTGCTTGCTGACGTTTGGGTAGAGGGTGTTTCTATGCCCGTTATCGACTCGCTCGGCGACGAGTTCCTTTCTTACGTCAAGGACGGAATGAAGATAACCGTAGAAGAGGACGGAGTAGTCGTAGTAGAGTGATCGCTGTAATACAGAAATAGAAAAAAGAGCTGTCTCAGACTAAAATTTGAGGCAGCTCCTTTTGAGGTAGGGTATGAATTATTTTTGCGACGTAAATATCGGAAAGATAAACATAATCGTAAAAAAGCAGGAGCGGGAAGAGTTCGTTTTTAAGAACGAGGGCAGGCTCGTTTCGGGTTTCGTCTGCTTTATCGAGGGCGACGGATATATTGACGTCGTGGGCGAAGGGAGATATCCTATACGTAACGGTACGTTTATAAGCTTTCGGAGCGGTGATCGCTATGAGTTCAAGGTCGCGCCGAACTGCAGCTATATAACCTCTGAGTGCGAGATAGAGCCGAGCGATAGCGCCGTTCTCCCGAGAACGCTCGTCTGCACGCTCTCGGAGCGCGAGGAGCTTTTGCGTATCTGCGAGCTTTTTTTGGAGCAGAGCGAATTTTGCTATCTCGAGACGAGGATAGCTCTGCTTCGCTTTTATAGCGAGTTGCTGCAACGGCTTCGTAAGCAGGCAGGAGATCAGCCGCCTATAATTTCGGGCGCGCTGTCCTATATCCACAAGCATTATAATGAGAATTTTTCGCTTGAAGACGTGGCGGCTTTTTGCAACGTCAGCCCGTCGCATTTGCGTAACAGCTTTCACGGTGAGACGAAAACGACGGTGATGCAGTACCGCGAAACGCTCAGAATAAAGCGTGCGAAAACTATGCTCAAGAGCGGGGAATTTCGCATAAAGGAGATCGCCGACTCGCTCGGGTATTGCGACGTGTATCATTTTTCCAAGCGATTCAAGCAGGCAACGGGCACGTCACCTGCGGAGTATGCGCAGGCGGTAAGGAAAAAGACGTAGGAGTGGAGACCGATACAGCTTGTGGGTGGTCGTTCGTAAGTGCGTAGCCGTTCGTGCCGATGTGATTTGATTGCGACCTTGGGTCGTCGAGGGCGCCGACCCCTACAATTTGTGGGTGGTCGTTTGTAAGTGCGTAGCCGCACGTGCTGATGTGATTTGATTGCGACATCGGGAGGAGCAAGCCCCTCCCCTACCGGTTTGTAGAAAATTGTTTCAAAGATAATAGCCGCACCTCACCTCTATTGGTCATCCTGAGCGTAGTGTCGAGATATTGTTGCAAAAAAGCGAAATTTGAAACAACCGACACGAAGTCGAACCCTTTTTCAGACCCGTGAGGGTGAAAAAGGGCGAGGGAGTGGCTTGCCCACGACCGAGGGATCTATAAAGAGGTTAGATGTAAAGCCGTTGTAATCCAAAAGTTACTTTTATGCAAAAAGGTTACATAAAACCGCATAGTAGATCCCGAAAATCGTCTTGACGATTTTCGCTTTTGGGCGGAGTCGCTATACTACCGCTCCTCCTTCCAAAAGTTCGACTCGCTTTGCTCGCTCAGGATGACGAACAGAATGTTTGTTTTACGAATGTGCGTAGCCGTGAGTGCCGATGTGATTTCTTCAATTCAAAAATGAAGGGTACAACGTTTCGTTGTACCCTTTTTTGAATATGTTCTCTTTTTATCTGATTTTATCTGACAGACAAGAAAGTATAAGACCCATGCGAAATTTTCTTTTGGTTACTTTTCATTTCGCTGAGGAAAAACTTTAAGGGTACAACGGAAAATACCGCAGTACCCTTGTTTTGTTTTCTTTTGGTTACTTTTCATTTTGCCGAAGAATGAAACGTAAGGGTACAACGGAAAATACCGCTGAACCCTTGTTTTGTTTTCTTTTGGTTACTTTTCTTTTTTAAAAGAAAAGTAACTCAGAGATTGTAATACTTTTCAAACTCTGCGGGGTGGGGGATCTTGGAGAGCTCGCTGCACTCGGCGCGCTTGTTCTTGATAAAGCTTGCGATAAGCTCCTTGGGGAATACGCCGCCTGCGGTGAGGTAGTCGTTATCAGCTTCAAGAGCATCAAGTGCCTCGGGAAGCGAGGTGGGCAGACCCTTGAGCTTAGCCTTTTCTTCATCGGGGAGATGGAAGAGATTGAAGTCGTAAGGACCCCAGCCGTTCTCGTGGGGATCTATCTTGTTCTTGATACCGTCAAGACCTGCCATAAGTATTGCCGCGTAGCAGAAATAGGGATTGCAGGTAGCGTCGGGGTTGCGGAGCTCGAAGCGGCGCTTCTCGGGGCTCTTTGCGTATGCGGGGATACGAATGACGGCACTTCTGTTAGAGGTAGCGTAGCCGACCGTAACGGGAGCTTCAAATCCGGGCACGAGACGCTTGAAGGAGTTGGTGCTGGGGTTGGTCAGCGCACAGAGAGAAGCGATGTGCTTGAGAAGTCCGCCCATAAAGTAGTGTGCGGTCTTGGAAAGGTGAGCGTAGCCGTTGTCATCGGAGAATACGGGCTCTCCGTCCTTAAGGAGAAGCATATGAACGTGCATACCGCTTCCCGCCTCGCCGTAGATGGGCTTGGGCATAAAGGTAGCAGTCTTGCCGTGCTTGAGCGCGGTGTTGTGAATGATGTACTTTATCATCATCGTGGCATCAGCCATATGAACGACCTCGCCGAGCTGAGGCTCGATCTCGAACTGACCTGAAGCGGCGACCTCGGGGTGATGGTAGTTGATGTCGATGCCTGCGTCCTTCATATGCATACACATCTCGCTGCGGCACTCGTAGGAAACGTCAAAGGGCTTTGCTATGTGGTAATTCTTCTGCTTGGGAACGATAACACCAAGTCCGTCCTCGGTACAGCTGCTGTTCCAATAGGACTGCTTTGCGTCAACGCTTGCGCCGACGTAGTTTGCATCAACGCCCCAGCTTACGTTATCAAAGAGATAGAATTCAAACTCGGGAAGAATGAGCATAGTATCTGCAACGCCGCTCTTCTTCATCTGCTCTACGGCTGCCTTGATGATATTTCTCGGATACTGAGGGAGAGGACGGTTTTCGGGGGAGTCGATTATCATTGCGTTACCCGTCATAGAGAGCGTGGGGATAGAGCAGAAGGGGTCGATAAGGGCAGTGTCGGGGTCGGGAATAAAGACCATGTCGCTCTTTTCAACTACAGCGTAGCCGTAGTTTGAAGCGTCGAATCCTATGCCGCTCTTCATCGTGTCCTCAGAGAAATTTTCTGCGGGAATGGTGACGTGACGGTACTGACCGTTGATATCCACCATTTTGAAATCCACCATTTTGATACCGTTTTGACGTATCATTTCAATAATGTCCTTAACTGTTTTAGCCATAAAGCCTCCGTTTTTAATATTTATACTTTAAATTATGAGCATCTGTGCCACATCTTGATTATACCACAAACAGAAGGTGTTTTTCAATAGAAACTTTTAAAAAAAGCGCGTAAAATGCGAAAAAAAGCAAAAAAGTCATTTTATACAAAGAAAAAAGTGTATTGTATATTGAAATATCGCAAAAAAAAGATTATAATTAACAAAAAGAAGCAGGAGGAAGCTATGACGGTCTTAAGATTTGAAAAATATAATATGCCTGCCGCGCCTCTTGGCGAGGACAGCACTCTGCCCGATATCCACGTCAATAATTACATACGTGCAAAGATAGACGTTTCGGAGCGCGTGAGCGGCGAGGACGCAAAATACGTGGGAAAGGGCGTTATATCCACCCTTATCCCCTATTCCATACAGGACGGATACAGCAGAGAGAGACAGGTTCGCGGATTTGACGCCGCTATACTTGAAAACGAGTATCTTAGAGCGGTCTTTATAACAGAGATCGGAGGACGTCTCTGGTCGCTCTACGACAAAAAGCGCAATATTGAGCTTTTGTACAAAAACGACGTATTTCAACCCGCAAATCTTGCGCTCCGCAACGCGTGGTTCTCGGGCGGAGTCGAGTGGAACGTCGGCATCAAGGGTCATAATCCGCTGACCTGCTCGCCGCTTTTTGCTCAGAAGCTTGTAAATAAGCAGGGCGAGCCCGTGCTTAGAATGTACGAATACGAGCGCATCAGAGGTGTTACCTACGCGATAGAAGCAACGCTCAAGGACGACGCGCTCGTAATGAATATGACTGTTGAAAACACGGCAGAGAAGCCCGTATATATGTATTGGTGGTCGAATATCGCCGTGCCCGAAACTCCCGACACGCGAGTCATCACGCCCGCAAAGGAAGCCTTTTACTGCGGCTACACCGACGGCGCGTATCTGCTCGACAAGGCGAGTGTGCCGTTTATTGAGGGCAGGGATATCACCTATTCTGCAAATTCCTACCGCTCGCGCGATTTCTTCTTCGATATTCCCGACAAAAATGAGAAGTTCGTCGCAGCGATAAACGGCGAGGGAAGGGGACTTTTGCAGTTCTCAGACCCGATACTCAAGGGCAGAAAGCTTTTCGTCTGGGGTCAGCATCAGGGCGGAAAGCGTTGGAACGAATGGCTCTCGCAGGACGCGGGCGGATATATCGAGATACAGGCGGGACTGCTCAAAACTCAGCTTGAGCACTTCGTAATGCCCGAAAAGAGCTCTATAAATTGGCGCGAGTGCTATTGCACAGCCGAGATCGACCCGAAGATAGCACACGGCGATTTTTATGAGGCAGCAGAGCTCCTTGGCGGAGTAGTCGCTTCGAAAAAGGATAAGCTCGACCCGACTCTCTTTGAGATAGAGAGCGAGGAAGCGCTCAGCTACTACGGCTCGGGCTGGGGCGCGCTTGAAGCAAAGCTCAGAGGTGCTGCAGTGAGCCGTAGATGCTCCTTCCCCGAGGACAGCATTACGAGTGAGCAGAGAGATTGGAAAAAGCTTATCGAAGAGGGCGCGCTTCCCGAGCACGATCCCGATGAGAAGATAGCCAGCCACGTGGCAGGCGAGCGTTGGATAGCTCTTATGGAAGCTGCACCGCACGAGAATTGGTACTACTACGAGCGACTCGGCGTGATGAAATACGCAAACGGCGAGTCCGACGAGGCGAAGAAATGCTTTGAGCGCTCGATAGAGCTCTGCGACAACGCTTGGGCGCGTCGCAATCTTGCACAGCTCTATAAGGGTGTTTACGGCGATCTTGACAGCGCGGCTGACAATATGATACGCGCACTTGAGCTTAAGCGCGACTATCTGCCGCTCGTTATCGAGTTCGCCTGCGCTATGCTTCGTGCAAAGCGTGAAAAGCTCTTTATCGAGGTCTACGAAACGCTTGACGAGAGGATAAAGCAGAACGGAAGAATAAAAATGCTGCTCGGAGAATGCTATTCAAATATCGGAGACACCGATGCGGCGAGAAGATACATAAACGCTGAGCTTGTCGTGCCCGATCTTATGGAGGGCGAGTATTCGCTCTCTAACATCTGGCTCGGAATATATTCGCAAGTGCTCGCAAAGGAGCGCGGAGTTAAACGCGAGTCGCTGAGCGCAGAAGAGGTATACGAGGCTTATCCGCTCCCCCGCGAGCTTGATTTCAGAATGCATTGAGGTGACTGTAATGAAAAAAGAAAATTTATACGAGCTTGAGAGCTCGGCACTCTGCCCGATAACAGCTGAGGCTGAGGGCGGAAAATGCGTTATAACCCCCTATAACAGAAAGTACACGCTTGACGGCTCGCCCTTCCTCTCGTCTATAGTGTCGGCAGGCGAGGAGCTGCTCACGTCTCCCATGAGACTTGTCGGACTTGAGAACGGCGAGGAGATAGTCGTCAGTGACGTTACCTCGGATACGCTCTACGGCTACGAGGAAGGCAAGGAGGTAAGAGCTTGCCAATATATGAAGAGCTCGCGCTTCTTGTACAACACCGCGCTTTGTGCCGAGTACGACGGTATGATGGATTGGAGTCTGACCGTCGCAACGCACGGAAATTGGGTCTCTCAGGCGTTCGGGCTCGCAAAGCCGGATACCGATCCCCGCGTGCTCACGCGGCTTTGGCTCGAGATACCGCTGAAGAAAAGCGCGGCGATATCCTATCAGTATTCTCCGCACGGACCTGCGCTCTTCGACGGCAAGGTCCCCAATATGCCCGCCGAGCTTTACGCCGCAGGCTCTATGCCAAAGGAGAGCCTTGCGCTTCCTTTCTTGCATCAGCTCTACGTAGGAAACGACAGAGTCGGATTTTCCGTCTTCTTTGAGTCGGACAAGAATTGGCAGGTGGAGGACGAAAAGCACGCGATAGAGTGTATCGTGGGCGAGGACGAGGTGGTTATCCGTCTGCATCTGCTTGACAGCGAGCCGTATATCTGGCGCGACAGCAAGGGAGATAACAACGGTATCAACCTTATGCCGATATCCTTCCGCATAGGTATGCAGGTCACGCCGATAAAGCCTCTGCCTAAGAACCTTTATCAAGAGAAGAATATGCACATCGACTGCTTTAAGAAGATACTTGAGCCCTACGAGGAATTTCTTTTCAGACCCTTTGGAGACACTAACGAGATCGCTATCGACCGCATAGCGCGCCTTGGCGTAAACACGCTCTACATACACGAAAAGTGGAACGATATGCAAAACTCGCCCTTCCTTACGCGTACTACGGCAGAACGGCTCAAGCTTATCGTCAGCGAAGCGCACAAGAGGGGAATGAAGGTAATACCCTATTTCGGCTACGAGCTCTCCACACTCTCGCCCTTCTACGCCGAGAAGAGCGAAGAGGTCATTTACAGCGATATGGAATGGCATTGGTATAGATTTCCGTGGCAGAGAGACCCACAGGTCTGCTATAACAGCTCCTGGCAGGACGTATTCGTAGAGAACGTCGAGAAGCTTATGGACGAGTTCGGCTTTGACGGACTTTACCTCGATTCGATAAATCCGAGCAAGCCCTGCCGCAACGAAAAGCACGGCTGCGGATATCGCGACAGCGAAGGAAATCTGAGATATACCTATCCCGTTTTTGCTATAAGAAAGCTTATGAAGCGTCTTTGCGCTATGGTAGAGAAGCGCGGCGGAATTATCTGCTCACATTCCTACGGTACTTTCCCCGTCTCGACTATGGCGTTCTCGCACGTGATGTGGGAGGGCGAGTCGCTGCAGGCGTTCTTTATGAAGGGAACGCTCGAGCGAGTTCCCGAGGGCTACTACAGAGCCGTTTACACGGGCAGAAATCTCGGAATAAGAGTCAATATGCTCTGTTATTCCAATCCGCCCGCGTGGACCTTCTCTGAGGCGATGTCAAATGCACTGCCCTACGGAATAATCCCCAAGCCCGTAGATACGGGAGAGCCTCTTGAGCAGATGAGCAAGCTGTGGAGTATACTCGATTCCTTTGATACCGAAAACGCAGAATGGAAGCCGTATTTTGATAACGAGGTCAAGGTGTCGAACGACGACGTGCGAGTCAGCTATTACGACAGCGGCAGCGAGATGCTCTTGCTTATCGCGAATATGTACAAAAAGGACGCAGAGAAAGTGGAGATAGCTCTTCCGATAGACGCGGAAAAGGTGCTTGACGCCGAGAGCGGAGACGCCGTTGCGTGCACGAACGGAAAAATGTGCATCGACGTCGCAAGCTTCGGGCATAGGATACTTCGGGTAACCAAGTGATAATAAATAAAGAGCGCAACGTCAGCGTTGTGCTCTTTTACTTTTCTGCAAAATAAGACCGTAGCCGCAAAATAGCGAAGCGGTCAAGATCAAAACACCCCTCGGCTGAGGGGTGTTTTGTGCGTATCATAGGTCTGCTTATTCAACCGAAGTATCCTTTTTTATGGATTCGAGCGCGGTCTCGTCGAAATATTCGAGAGGGTCGACGGCAAGGTCGCTGACCGTCATTTCAAAATGAAGGTGCGGCTCTTCGGCGATCTCTACCATAGCGCTTTCTCCAACCGTTGCGATAAGCTGTCCCGATCTTACCGAAACACCTTCGGCTATGCCCTCGGGCAGAGTCTCTGCAAGGTTTTTATAGATGGTCACGCAGTCGCCCGAATGCTTGATCGCAATACAGTAGCCCATAAGAGTGTCTACCCATATCTTAGATATCTTTCCGTCGGCGGCGGCATATACGGGCGCATTTTCCTTCGTTGTCAGATCAACGCCAAGGTGCACGCGGTAGTCCTGCATAGTGGGAGAAAAGACCTGAAGGGAAGGGTCGTGCTTTGAAGAAAGGCTACCGCTGACGGGGAGAATAAATGCGGGGATCTTGCTTCCCGTAGTCGAAGAATTGTTCTGCGGCTCGGTAGGCTTTTCGCTTTCCTCGGGCTCGGTGACCTCTTCGGTAGGCTTGTCCGTGCTTTGCTCGGTCGAAGGTTTGTTGCTATTATCAGGCTGTTCGGTAGGCTTTTTAGTGCGGTTTGCTGTGACCGACGCGGCAATTATAACGATAAGCGCCACCGAAAGTGCCAAAAAGGTCAGAACGTATGACCGATTTACTTTTTTGTTTTTCAGCTTTTGCCAAAAGCTTGGCTTGTTATTAAAAGATGAAGGCATTTTGTGAAACTCCTTTGTGTTATTTACTGACTCTATTTTTAACAGCAAAAGAAGCTTTTATTCAGCTTTTGATAACTAAATATCCCTAAAAGAGCGAAAAATATATTGACATATTGGGAAAAATATGATATAATAGGTGGTGTTGAATACTACATAGAGTGATAATGGAAAAACACGGCAAAGGAGTTAATATGAGCAAGGGTATTATTCACGTTTTTTACGCTTGTGATGAAAGCTTTATAAAATTTACTGCGGTTTCCTTGATCTCGATGCAAAAAAATGCGTCTAAGGAGGAAAACTATCATATACACGTGCTCCATACAAATATCGGTCAGGAGTCTCAAAAGAGGATCTCCGATATGGCTAACGAAAATTTTAGGATAAGCTTTGAGGATGTCAGCGAATATCTCAAGGAGCTTTGCGAACGTCTGCCCTTGAGAGATTACTATTCTAACACAACGTACTACCGTATGTTTATTGCGGATATGTTCACCGAACTCGATAAAGCGATATATATCGATAGTGATACGGTGGTGCAGGGAGATATCTCCGAGCTTTATTCCATAGACGTCAGTGACGTTGCCGTTGCGGCTGCTCACGAGCAGGTAATGCTGCAGGAGCAGGTGTACGGCGATTACGTTGAAAAATGCCTTGGATTAGACAGACGGCTTTTTTTCAATGCCGGTGTGTTGCTTATAAATTGTAAACGTTTTCGGGAGGATAGGATACTCGATCGCTTTGTCAAGCTGCTCGGGATATACGATTGCCGCGTGACTCAGGACGAGGATTATCTCAATATTTTGTGCCGCGACCACGTGCGCTTCTTAGAACAGAGCTGGAACAGCGAGGTCTACGGAGAAATGCTCGACGAGCCGAAGGATTGCAAAATAGTTCATTATATTATGGGCGAGAAGCCGTGGCACTACCCTGATGCAAGGCTCAACGGGATATTCTGGGAATATGCGCAAAAAACCGATTTTTACGGGGAGATACTTGACGAGCTCAGATCATATACCGACGCTGACAGAGAGCGTGATGCAGAGGGCGCAAAAAAGCTTTACGAGCTTGCTATAGAGGAAAGCGAACGTCCCGATAGATTTTGCATGAGGATCGCTGATATGCGCGACCGCGGAAGAGTTGAAATAGTAGAAAAGATAGCGAGATATGAAAGAGAAGGTCGGTTCGACGAGGACGTCGAGGATGATCCTATAGGACGGCAGATAGAGGAGGGGGAGGTAGATTATCTGCGAAAGAAGATAAAGAGTAGGCTCAAATGCAGGATAGCTTATTCAATGGCGAGAAAATTTCTTGATAACGCAATAGAAAACAGGCAGATAATAATAAAAGAGATAAGAGGACTCCAAAATTATGCCGAGCTCGACGGCGGGGCAATAGTTACCTGCAATCATTTTAATGCCCACGACAGCTTTGCTATGCAGATCGCGTACGAGAGCGCGGGTCAGAAAAAGAAGAGAACGCTATATAGAGTCATAAGAGAAGGAAATTATACGGCGTTCGAGGGCTTTTTTGGATATCTTATGCGAAATTATAACACACTGCCTCTCGCTTCAAAACCGGCGGTGATGAAGGAATTTATAAGGGCGACCGATACGTTGCTCAAGCGCGGTGACCTTGTGCTTATATATCCCGAGCAAAGTATGTGGTGGAATTACCGAAAGCCAAAGCCGCTCAAGAGCGGCGGTTTCTACTTTGCCGCAAAGAATAAAGTGCCCGTGTTGCCTTGCTTTATTACTATGAAGGACAGCAGCACGATAGGAGAGGACGGATTTCCCGTTCAAGAGTATACTATCCACATATCAAAGGCAATGTATCCCGACCCAACGAAGAGCGTAAGCGAGAATACGCAGATGCTTATGGAGAAAAACTACGGGATATGGAAGGAAATATACGAAAGGGAATACGGTATCGAGCTCAGATATGAGACGATAGGTTAACAATAAAAGGTACTGCCGAATTCAGACGCGACCGAGTTCTGAATAGAGCAGTACCTTTGCTTTTAAGAGGTTATAAATCCTGAGGTCGTAACGTAGGCGCACAGCTCGCCCGTATCGTCATAGAGGGATATCTTGTAAAAACAGGTCCTTCTTCCCGCGCGTATTTTTTCGGTCTCAGCGTAAAGCGTCGTGCCCTTGAGCGCGCTGAGATATACTATCTGAGAGGTCTGAGTGACCGTCGGAGACTGTTTGAAATTTGACGCGATCGCAAACGCGTAGTCAGCCATAACGAAGAAAACGCCGCCCATCACCTGACCGAGAGCGTTTTTGTGCTTGTCTTCTATTTTGAGAGCGCATTTTGCGTATCCGGGTTCAGCGGCGAGTATCTCTATGCCCGTAGTCTCGGAGGCGTAAAGGTCCTTGCCGAAAAATTCTCTTGCTTCATCAATATTGCTCATAAAAACCTCGATAGAATGTATTTGCAGATCGAACGTATAGTATTATACCCCGAAAAGTAGATTTATACGAGTATTATAGCACAGACGCACCGCTTTTTCAAGAATATTGTGCGATTTTTCTCATAAAGCCTTGACAAAAAGCCATAATTATGGTAGAATAAAAAACGCGCGAAGGAAAAGCTCGCGCTGAATATGTACAGTATGCATCACGGATAGTTATTTCGCCTTTGGCGAAGATACCCACACCCTGCGCCTGACAAGCGAGCTTGTCGATCTTCGGGTGGGGTATGCGAAGTGGATTCGACGAACAGAGTTCGCCGAGCCGCATCTCAGAAGCTCCGTAAATATGATGCACGCTGTTGCATCATATTTACGGAGGGATATCGAAGTGGTCATAACGAGGCGGTCTTGAAAACCCGCGCGTAACTGTTCCTTTTGTTCCCTCAAAATCCTTGTAATATCAAGGGTTTTCGGCATTTTCCA
>SVSY01000060.1 GCA_015064065.1 Oscillospiraceae bacterium | reverse complement strand
TATGATCGCCGTTATTGTAACCGCCCGTGGTTGCGGGAGGACATACGTCACCCTGATCGAGCGTTGTGCCGTCGCGGTAGAGATATGCGTGTGTGGTTATTATCACGTTGTGATCGGGGTGAGCTTCTATAGCCTCAGCCGCCCAATTCAAAACGGAATCCGAAGCACCGTAATCGAGCGTGAAGACCAGATATTTTACCTTACCTACTACAAGCTCCTGCCACGTGTTGAGCATTGTGCCGTCATAGCTTCCGCCGATGATCTCGGAATACTTTGAATAGGGGAAAACTGTATTGAATTTTGCCTGCGAATCGTGATTTCCGCGTACTAACGAGTAACCTACCTTGCCGTCGAGCTTGAATATGTTTTCTTTGGCAAGAGCCCACTCTGAGTCGGTGTCATTGTCTGTTATGTCTCCAAGACCCAAGACGAACTTTATTTTTTTGCTCTCAAGATTGTCAAGGATATAGTCGTATATCTTGTGGAACTCCAAGGGGTAACGGTTTGCGATGACCTGCGTGTCGCCGATTACAGCAAAAGAGTAGGAAAAGTCGGTTACGGGCTCTTTTTCGCTAAACCAGATCTGATTGAGGTGCAGGTCGTATCCGTTTCCCGAAAGGTCGGGAATAACGTTGTTTGCAAGGCGGTCGGTCTTATAAGAAGCAACGACGTCGGTGCTGTATGCGGTATTGCCCTCATAGTCATTCTTTATCTGCTCGGCAGAGTGCGCAGTACTGTAGAGCGCGGCGGAAATGATAGATCCCTTGAAATATTGTTGGTTACCGGAGCGCAGATCTCCGCCGAAAATGAGCGGAACGGGTATCTTGATATCGGCGGTATAAGCACAGTTGAGTGTTTGTTTGAGTTCACCGTCGATATAGCAATATGCTTTTTTGTTTGTTGCATCGCGAACTATTGCAACGTGCGTATCCTTACCGTTATAGAGATTTATTTGTCCGAAATTCAGATCGGTGACGTTGCCCGAAGCATCAACTATGAACAGACGCGGCGTGCCGTTTGCGTGTACTTCGAAATTAACTACGGGGTTGGCTTCTCCCCAATTGCCGAATATTATTCCGCCTCGAGTAGACGGATTCATAGTCGTGGGGAAGTTGACTACCGCTTCAAATGTGTTGAGTGGTTGAGAATACGAATTTTTAGCCGAGTACATCGTTTCTGCGTCAAAGGTCATAGCAGAAGACGTCGTGGCATTGGCGGGGATCAATAAAATAAAGGCAAGCGATAAAAGTAACGCGGCGAGTACAGCCGACGTTGATCTTTTGATGAGGTTCATAATTTTTCTCCTTTACAGTTTTTATTTAGCTTATTTTAATTCGCTACTTGGTGGTTTTCCCGTTTGCTTTTTGTACGTCTTGTAAAATCCGCTGTAGTCCTCGTAGCCCACCTGCTCGGCGGCAAGTGTGGCGGGAACTCCGCTTCTTATAAGCTTTGTTGCCAAAGCCATTTTTTTCTGAATCAGATATCTTCTTGGCGATATCTTCATTTTAGCAGAGAAGATATGACAGACAGATGAGACCGACAGCGATGCGTGCGTAGCAATATCTTCAAGTGTTATCTTGTCTGAGATGTGCTCGTCTATATACGACAGCATCTTTTGAAGATTTACGTCGGTATCACAGCCTTCTTTTTTTAATTCCTTTCTCGGCGGCTCGTAAAGAAGCTCTAAGGTAAGACCTTCGGCTAAAGGCGCGTAAAAGTAGGGCTCGGCCTCAAAAAATATCGATTGGAGCTTTGAGGTCATACGCGCGTCGAGTTCTCTTACGCAAACGTTGCCGTCGGTAAAGCTTTTTGAGAGCGAGGCGGGGATAGAGTCGCTGTCAAAGAAAATGGTAATGCGGTTATATCTGCCGTCTTTGTTTGCACTTATTGTATGATAACAGAATGGCGGGACTACTATCATCTCGTTTTGCCCGAGGAGGAAATCTCTGCCCTCGACAGTTACGCTGATATGTCCGTCAAGAACGATTATCATTTCAAATTGATCATGACAGTGCTTTCCCCAAAGCAGAGAAGAGCTGATAATATCGTCCTTGTATTGAATATGAAATTTTTCTGTGTGAAGCTCTGATCTCAAAATATCACCTCTTTGGTTAGATTATATCATTATTTTGCAAGAATGTCAATATAAAATGCAAGATAAAGCATTTTAATTGCTTGTATTATATGATATAATGATGCTGTAGATAAATAAATTTTGACGAGGATATGCGTATGGGAAAAATGATAGATATGCCTATTTCTATAGGTATGACAACGATAGCTAACAGAGTGGTCCTCAACCGATGGAAGGGTGCGACTGCAACGAGGACGGAAGTCCGCATAAGCTGACGGTCGACAAATATATAAGGGCGGCAAAAAGCGGCGCGGGAACAGTATGGTTTGAAGCAAACGCAGTTTGTCCCGAGGGAAGAACCAACGTACGTCAGATGATGCTGACACGCGAAAATCTTCCGCAGTTTAAAGAGCTTGTCGATACTATGAGAAAAACAGCACTCGATGAGAGCGGCATTAGGCAGACTCTCATTCTTCAGCTTACTCATTCAGGTCGACAGAGCATAGTTCCTATGATAGCCTATCGCAATTCAGTCTACGAGGAAAGGCGACCCGTGACCGACGGTAATATAGTCACCGACGAATATCTCGATACACTTGCACAAAAATACGCCGATTCGGCAAAGCTTGCGATCGAGGCAGGATTTGACGGAGTCGACGTAAAATCCTGCCACGGATATCTCTTTCAGGAGCTGCTTTCGGCATATACGCGCGAGGGAAGATACGGCAAGAGCTTTGAGAACCGTACACGTCTTTATCTCGATTGCGTAAGGGCGGTAAAGCGGGCAATACCCGACGGCGTGCTTCTGACAAGCCGCCTTAGCGTTTCGGATATGGTAGCTTACCCCAACGGTTTCGGTACTACCGCCGACGGAGCACTTGATCTGAATGAACCCGATATGCTTCTTCGAAAGCTTTGCGGGGAGGGAATACAGATACTCAACGTTACGGTAGGAAATCCCTACTATAACCCTCACGTAAACAGACCCTACAGACAGGGAGGATATACCGCACCCGAGCCTGCAAGCGTTGGACTTGAACGCTTTCGAATAATAGAAAAGCATATAAAGGAAAAATTCCCGTCGCTCATTGTCGTCGGCTCGGGGCTTTCATATTACAGGGAGGATCTTATAGAGCAGTCCGAGGCTCTGCTTGAAAACGGTACGTGTGATATGGTAGGTTACGGACGTATGTGGCTTGCATATCCTGAGTTTTATAATGATTACAAGAACCGAAACTTTTCAGCCAAAAAATGCTGTCTTGCTTGCTCCAAATGTACGACGCTGATGCGAAACAAATGCGTTTCGGGCTGTGCCGTGTTCAATCAATATTACAGAGAACTCTATAAAACACTTAACATTTAAGGAGAAAGATCATGTTTAAAAAATTTATGTCGGAGCATTCGTTTGCACAATATAAGTTTGATGCTCAGATGTTTCCCACGGTAAGCGACCGCGCATATTGGGACGGGCTTTCGAACAGGGGATACGTTGAGGCCGCAGAGTCGTCTTTGGACTTTGATTGGCCTATCATAAAGGCTACCGATTATATGGAGTTCAAAAAGAGCGGTAACCGTGGTATAATGGAGCGTCCTCATAATTTGCGACGCGACAAGCTTACGCTCTTTGCGCTTGCCGAGCTTGTAGAGAACAAGGGAAGATTTTTGCCTCAGATAGTCAATGGACTTTTTGCTATCTGCGAGGAGAGCTATTGGGGACTTTCGGCACATTGGGTAGACGAGATACCGAAAAATATTCCTACGCCTGTCGAGCCGTATATAGATCTTTGTGCGGGCGAAACTGCAGAGCGGCTCGTAATGATAGCCACGCTCCTACGCGAGCCCCTGCTCGACTTCTGTCCCGAGATACTTGACAGGGTAGAATATGAGCTTGAGGTGCGCATAAAAACGCCCTATCTTGAACACAGAGACTATTGGTGGATGGGTTATGGAAAGCGCATACCTAACAATTGGAATCCTTGGATAATCTCCAACGTCTTGGCGGTATTTTTCCTTACCGAAAAGAACGAGCGCAGACTTCACCGCGCGCTTGGCAAGGTATTTGACGAGCTTCAGTATTATTACGACGGACTTGGTGAGGACGGCGGCTGTGACGAAGGACCGGGTTATTGGGGACGTGCGGGAGCTTCGCTGTTTGAGTGCGTATATGAGATAAAGAAGGCAAGCGGAGGAAAGCTTGACCTGTTCGACGACGAAAAGCTCGGAAGAATAGCGGCATATCTAAAGACCGTACACGTTTCAAAGGACTACTTTGCCAGTGTTTCGGACTCACATTATTCCGCACTTTCGGGGCTTATGATATTTAATTTTGCATTTGCAAGAGAAACGGCACAGCCCGAGCTTATGAATTTCTGCGCTGCAGTATACGCCGACAGAACTTCAAAAAATGACCCTCGTTACTGCAAGCTCGGAACTATTCGCCATATATTCTATTACGATGAGTTTATAAAAGACATTGAAAGCTACGAGGTTTCTCTGCCAATACACAGCGGCGTTGAGATACTTCCCGACGCCGAGCTTGCGGGTATCAGATCGGGAGATATGCTTATCTTCGCCAAAGGCGGTCACAACGACGAGAGCCACAATCACAACGATATAGGAAGCTTCGCTCTTTACGATGCGCAAAAGGCAGTGCTCGTTGACGTTGGAATAGGCACTTACACGCGCTTTACATTCTCGGAATACAGATACGATATGATACCCTGGGTGAAGGCGGAAAACCATAACGTTCCCGCATTTGACGGCATCACTCAGCAGTACGGACGTAAGTATTACGCGGACAGCTTCAGCGCGACAGACGATGAGATAAAGATATCCTTCGCTTCGGCATATCCAAAGGAAGCGGGACTGAGCTTGCTTGAGCGTAAGCTCAGCTTTACCGAGAGCGGAATGAGCTGTCTTGACAGCTTTGTCCTCGAGAAAGGAAACGTTGGCAGAGTGCGCGAGGTGCTTATGAGCGTTATGCCTGTTGAGGTGGTTGAAAATACAGCTGTTATAGACGGTAAATACCGCATCAGCGCAAGTGCAGGCAGGGTCAGCTGTGAGTTTATCAAATTTGAAGACAGCAGTCTTGAGGGCACTTGGAAGACCGAGGGCGTTACACGCATATGCTTTGACGCCGAGGGCGTTGATAAGATAGAGATAAGAGTAGATAATATCTGACGGAGGAAGAAAATGAAGATAGCTATAGTTACCGGAGTTTTAGGAGGCATAGGAAAGGAAAGTGCACTGCAGCTTTGTAAAAACGGATATGCAGTAGTCGGAATGGACGTTATAGATGCTACCGACCTTTCTGCTTTTGAAGAATATGATTTTACATACGTAAAGGGAGATCTGTCCGATCCCACGTCAAGAAAAGAGCTCGTAGAGACGGCAACGAAAAAGGGAAGCATCTCTGCGCTTATAAACGTTGCGGGAGTTGCGCCCAAGGTGCGCCGCGATATCCTTGAGATGACCGAGGAAAGCTATGATTTCGTAATGGGTATCAACACAAAGGGAACTCTGTTTTTGACGCAGGCTGTGGCAAACGAGATGATAAAGCAGAAGCAGGGAGGCTCTATTGTAAATATCTCCTCCTGCTCGGCATATACAAGCTCGACAAGCCGAGGAGAATACTGCATCTCTAAGGCGGGAGTAAGTATGATAACCAAGCTTTTTGCCGACCGTCTTGCAGGAGAGGGAATAACGGTAAATGAGATATGCCCCGGCATTATTGCAACGGGAATGACCGCGACGGTCAAGGAAAAGTACGACAGACTTATTGAGGGCGGACTTGTTCCTCTCGGTCGTTGGGGACAGCCCGATGATATCGCAAAAGCCGTAGTCGCACTTTGCGACGGAACCTTTGGATATACCACGGGACAGTCCTTTATTCTTGATGGAGGAATGCATATAAGAAAATTATGAAAAAATATTACGATACGTTGGTAATAGGAACGGGCTGTGCGGGCTACGGTGCGGCTGAGCGCCTCCACGCGTTTGGCGTGCGCGACGTTGCAATAATTACCGAAGGAAGATATATGGGCACTTCGCGCAATACGGGAAGCGACAAGCAGACCTACTATAAGCTTTCGCTTTGCGGTGCTGACGGAGACAGCGTACGCGAGATGGCGGATACGCTATATTCGGGCGGCGGAGTTATGGGAGAGCACGCGCTTTGCGAAGCGGCGTATTCGACCCGTTGCTTTATGCACCTGTGCGAGCTCGGAGTTCCTTTTCCTGCTAATGAATACGGGGAATACGCAGGATATAAGACCGACCACGATCCGAGAAGCCGTGCTACGTCCTGCGGACCGCTCACCTCAAAATATATGACCGAAGCTCTTGAGCGTGCAGTGCTTGAGCGTGGCATAGAGATAATAGATCTTGAGCGCGTCGTAAAGATACTCACAAAAGACTCAAAGGTCTGCGGTGTCGTATCAGTCAACGCGGCAACGGGAAAATTCAGCACTATAGGCTGTTCTAACGTGGTGCTCGCTACGGGAGGTCCTGCGGGAATATACAAAAATACGGTATATCCCGAGAGTCAGCACGGCGCTACGGGACTCGCTGTAGATGCAGGTGCGGCGCTCTCGAATATGGAGGAGTGGCAGTACGGCATCGCGAGCATAGCTTTCAGATGGAATCTTTCGGGTACTTATCAGCAGGTAATACCGCGCTATTTTTCGATAGGCGAGGATGGAGTCGAGCGTGAATTTTTGTTCGAGGAGCTTGGAGCAGAAGCCTATGACGCGGTATTCTTAAAGGGATATCAATGGCCCTTTGACACACGCAAGACCGAGGGGTCGTCACGCGTGGATCTGCTCGTGGCTAAAGAGATAAAACGCGGCAGACGCGTATTTATGGATTTTACCAAAAATCCCGAAGGGCTTGTGCTCGAAGCGCTCTCCGACGAGTCGAGAGGATATCTCGAACGCTCCGAGGCACTGTTTGGACGCCCAATAGAGCGACTCGACAAGATGAACAGAGGCGCTATAGAGCTTTACGCATCACACGGCATAGATCTGTGGACAGAGCCGCTTGAGATAGCGGTCTGTGCTCAGCACTGTAACGGCGGTGTTGCAGTAGACGCACATTGGCAGAGTACGGTAGAGGGACTTTATGCGGTCGGCGAGGCTGCAGGCACGTTCGGTGTTTACAGGCCGGGCGGAAGTGCGCTCAATTCTACTCAGGTCGGCGCTTTGCGCGCGGCGGAGCATATTGCCGAGAAAGAGAGGGGAATGCCCGACACTGTAAAATTCGACGTGCCGACGGTAAAATACGGAGCTTCAAACGTAAAAGAAATATCAAACTCGCTTCAGAGCGAGATGAGCAGAGTTGCGGATTTCGACCGATCTACAGACGGAATGAAGGCTTTGCTTGCGCGGGTCGAAGAGATACACGAAAACTTCTTTGAGCTCGTATCTATTTCCGATGCAAACGAGCTCACTGAGCTTTTCAAGCTTTACGACACAGTAACCGTTCAACGCTCGGTACTCAGCGCGATGATACTTTCCGCAAAAACGGTAGGCACACACGGCGCAGCTATGGTCGACGGAAGGACAAAAGCTCAGAATGAGGTCAGAAAGACGAGAACGCTCACTCAGGCTCATCTCTCGACTATCGCTCCAATTTCACCTATGCCCGACCCTGAGCTCTGGTTTGAAACGCTTTTGGCAAGACAAAGGGCAAAGGCAGAGGCAAAACGCAAATAACTACGTCATAAATTGGAGAAATAAATATGAAGGCAATATTTTTGTGTCAGCAAACAGATAAGATATGGAAGATATATAACGAAGAGACTATCGAAGCTATAAAGGGGATAGTTGACATTGAAAAGCGTATCTATTCCAAAGAGGAGCTTTTAGCCTCTCCCGAAAGCTTTTGCGACGTAGAGATAGTATTTTCTACGTGGGGTATGCCTGAAATGAGCGAGACCGAGATAAAGAGCACTCTGCCGAGTCTCAAATGCGTTTTCTACGGCGCCGGAAGCGTTCAGGCGTTCGCCCGCCCTTTCCTTGCGTGCGGTGTCAAGGTATTTTCCGCGTGGGCGGCAAACGCTGTGCCTGTTGCAGAAATGACTGTAGCAGAGATAATTCTCGCCAATAAAGGTTATTTCGTTTCCTCGAGAGTATACTCGAAGGAAGGAAGAGGGGCGGCATCTGCAACCTTCGCACGCTGTGCGGGCAACTACGGTGAAACGGTAGGAATAATCGGCGCGGGAATGATAGGAAAGCTCGTTATCAATATGCTCAAGCAGTACAGATTAAACGTTCTTGTTTTCGATCCCTTCCTTTCCGACGATGCGGCAGATGCGCTCGGAGTCAGAAAATGCTCGCTTGAGGAGATTTTTGAGAAGAGCTTTGTGGTATCAAATCACCTTGCCAACAACGCACAAACGGTGGGAATGCTCAATTACGCGCTCTTTGAGCGTATGAGAGAGAATGCTGTGTTTATCAACACGGGTCGCGGCGCACAGGTAGTCGAGGACGACCTTGTGAGAATACTTGAAGAGCGCAAGGACCTCACCGCGCTTCTCGACGTTACCTACCCCGAGCCGCCGATAGTGGATCACCCCTTCTATACGCTTGAAAACTGCATTATAACGCCTCATATCGCGGGCAGTGCAGGTGACGAGGTAAGCAGAATGGGTGAATATATGCTTGATGAATGTAAGGCATACGTAAGCGGCAAGCCGTGCAAGTACGAGGTAAGCGTTGAGATGCTGAAGACTATGGCGTAAAATATTGAAAATATCTGTATATTTCACTGATACTGGAGGGAAGTATGAAGAATTATCATAAAAACCTTGTGGCTTTTATCTTGGCAATACTTATGCTCGGAGCAACGGCGTGCAAAACACCGATCTCAGACTCTGAGGACATTGCTACTTCGACTCTTGATGATACTGCAGATACTGAAAAAAGCACTACGGGAGGCACATCTATGAACAACAATAGGAGAAATCAACTTTTGGAGATTGTTTCCGAAGTTACCCAAGACAAGAAGGTGTCTAAAAAATTTGCAAGTTATCTGGAAGAGCTTTTAGATGTTGTTGATCCAAAAGTAGTTGGAGAAGCTTTTGGCAAAGCTCTTGAAAACAACGATTATTCGACCGCGATCAAAGAGTGTGCGGCATATTTTCGTGCAAAACCTGATTTTGATTCAAAGACCGGATTTTCGGCTAAAGGCTCCTATGATACGTGGTCGGCAGATAATTGTGTAAACGGTACTTTTACAGTAGTAGGTGTGAAATGGACTTTTGACGGTGGAAAGGTTGATTTTCTCTTTAACCCTACGTCGATAAACGGTCCGCTTAATAATGAGTGGGTATATCAGTTTAACCGACATCAGTATTGGAATAACCTGGCAAGAACGTACGTTGGCACGGGCAACGAAAAGTATGCAAAAGCCTTTCGTGATCAGATGTTGACGTGGTTAACTCAAACAGACGTGACGTCGCGAGATAGCTGGAGAACGATCGAATGCGGGCTCAGACTCAGTGGTCCTTGGCTCGTAGCCTTCGACGGATTTAAAAAGTCAGCTTCTCTTGACGATCTGACTCTTTTGCTCATGGTAGCATCGATGCACCGCCAGGCAAGTCATATGACAAAGAATTATTCGAGCGGAAATTGGTTGATGATGGAGCTTAACGGGGTTTTTTCGTTTTCGGCAATGTTTACCGAGCTTTCCGATTCAAATGCCAATAGGGAAAACGTTGAGAGCCGTATAGTATCAGACGTGTCGGCACAAGTCCTTCCCGACGGTATGCAATACGAGCTTTCTCCGGATTACCACTGGGTAACGTTGGTCAATGCGCTCAACTTTTGCTCTCTTTCACGCAATCTCGGATATGGTGTTGATGATGAATTGGTAGTAATTATAAAGGATATGATAAATGCCGCAATTCTTCTCTCTACACCTGCATTTACTCAGCCGAATACAAATGACACGTATACTTTAAATACGTCAATGTTTCTTCAAAAATCCGCTTTAGAGATATTGGGGACTTTGTCCGAATACAGTTATATTCTTTCGAACCGCGCAGAAGGTGAAGCGCCTACAGGAGATACCGCATCTGCATTTTTGTCTTATGCAGGATTTGCGGCGATGCGCTCGGATTGGGGTGCTGATGCCGCGTATATGTGCTTTGACGTAGGGCCTTTGGGTGCCGCACATATACATCAGGATATGCTGAATATTATTTTATTCAAGGGCGATCAGCAATTGATATATGACGATGGCGGCGGACAGTATGATCAGTCCGAATACAGAGATTATGCGGTGTCGGGATATGCGCATAACACGGTTTTAGTTGACGCTTTGGCGCAAACGAGAGAAGAGCCTAAGAGTGTTAGCGAGCCTATCGACGCAGGCTGGATAACTAATGATGTTTTTGATTATGCTACAGCCACCTATGACAGTTCTTTCGGTGGCAAAAAATCTGCAACACATAAAAGAGAGGTCCGCTTCTGTAAACCCGGATTTTTCATAGTAGCTGATACGCTTACTTCTGTTGACGGAAATGCGCATGATTACGAGCTGTTATTCCACCTTGACACTACTCAGGTCAAGGAGCTTGACGAGTATCAAAACGGTGTAATGTCCGAATATGGAGATACATATGAAATCGTTATTATACCGTTGGATCAAGATCCGTCATCTGTTGAGCTTAACTGTATTTCCGGTTCTACAGATCCTATCAAGGGATGGTACAACGGAAGAAACGATGAGGTTCTGCACGAGGCTATGACTGTTTCGAGAACAGTCAGTGACGTAGAAGACTTTAAGTTTACGACGTTATTGTTCCCGGTCAAGTCGGGGGATGCGCTTCCGACTGTTACACAAAATGATGATGGGGAAATAACCGTTAATTTTGAGGGTCAGACATACGTTGTAGATATTGATAATTTGAATGAATAAATAAAAGGAGTCACGGAATTTTCAGTGACTCCTTTTTGATATTTGATCGACCGTGGAAGTTTCGCCTTTGGCGAATATTTTTGCTCGCGGCTCTCGTGAGCGAGGTAGGGAACAAAAACAAAAAAACCACACCGATCGGTGTGGTTTTTAAGACCCGTGGGAAATTTCGCCTTTGGCGAATATTCACACGCTCTACGCCTGACAAGCAAGCTTGTCGATCTCCGAGCGGCGAATGCGAACTCCCGCAAAGTGCAAGCACTTTGCCTTTTCGCTATGGCACGGGTCACCAAAACGAAAAAACCACGCCGTTTGGCGTGGTTTTCGTTTTGGTGACCCGTGGGAGAATCGAACTCCCGTTACCGCCGTGAAAGGGCGGTGTCTTAGCCGCTTGACCAACGGGCCATTGGTAGCGGAGATTGGACTTGAACCCATGACCTACCGGGTATGAACCGGTTGCTCTAGCCAACTGAGCTACTCCGCCACATCGCTTACTACTTCTTTTCGCAAGCGCTTGATTATTATACCACGCGAAGATACTTTTGTCAATACCTTTTTTGAAAAAAATATAAAAAATTCTTGCTTTTTTCTCTATTATCTCTTGACTTTAATTTTGATGTGTGGTATAATTCTTTTGTTGTGTATATTTCAAAGGCTTTGACGGGGAGTAGTAAAGCTTTGAGCAGGCACAGAGAGCGGACGGTTGGTGAAAGTCCGTGCTGCAATTTCCTTGAAGTCGCCCCCGAGCTGCTTTGGCAAAAGAGTTTTCTTTAGTAGTCATTGACGTTATCCCGCGTTAGTGGATTTGAGATAAGACGTCACTTGTGCCGTCTTAAGTCAGGTGGTACCGCGTGCTCACGCCCTGATGGGTCGTGGGCTTTTTTGTTTTTGATTATAATTTTACTTTTATATATGGAGGTTTATTATGAATTCCTACAACGAATTGCCAAAGGTATATTCTCCCTCCGAATTTGAGGACAGAATATATCAGAATTGGTGTGATAAGGGTTATTTCACTCCCGACGTAAACGATCCCTCTCCTTCTTTCTCTGTGGTCATTCCGCCCCCCAACGTAACGGGTCAGCTTCATATGGGTCACGCTCTCGACGAGACTCTTCAGGATATCCTTGTACGTTACAAGAGGATGCAGGGCTTCAACACCCTTTGGGTTCCCGGTACAGACCACGCAGGTATTGCTACTCAGATAAAGGTCGAAGAGCAACTCCGCGTAAATGAAGGACTTACAAGATACGATCTCGGAAGAGACAAATTCCTCGAGAGAGTATGGGATTGGAAGCATAAATACGGCAACAGAATTATCAGCCAGCTCAAAAAGCTTGGCGCATCTTGCGATTGGACCCGCGAGCGCTTTACTATGGACGAGGGTTGCTCCAAGGCTGTTCGTGAGGTGTTCGTAAATCTTTACGACAAGGGACTTATCTATCGCGGACACAGAATAATCAACTGGTGTCCTCATTGTCTTACCGCTCTTTCCGATGCTGAGGTAGAATATAAGGATCAGCCCGGATTTTTCTGGCATATAAAATATCCCATCAAGGACGAGGACGGCTACGTTGAGGTAGCTACCACACGTCCCGAGACTATGTTTGGTGATACCGCAGTTGCAGTTAACCCCGAGGATGAGGCTACAAAGCATCTTATCGGCAAGACTGTGATCCTTCCTATAGTAAACAGAGAAATTCCCGTAATTGCAGACGACTACGTTGAGATAGGCTTCGGTACGGGCTGTGTTAAGATAACCCCCGCGCACGACCCCAACGACTTCCTCGTAGGTCAGAGACATGACCTTGAGCAGATCAAAGTAATGAACGACGACGCCACTATGAACGCGTATGCGGGCAAGTATGAAGGAATGGACAGATATGCCTGCCGCAAAGCTCTCGTTGCAGACCTTGAGGCAGAGGGATATCTTGTAAAGACAGTTCCTCACGATCACAACGTCGGCGTATGCTACCGTTGCGGAACTACCGTTGAGCCGCTTACCTCGGATCAGTGGTTCGTTAAGATGAAGCCCCTCGCAGAGCCTGCAATAAAGGCGGTTGAGGACGGCGACATCAACTTTGTTCCCGAGAGATTTTCCAAGAACTATTTCAACTGGATGAACAATATTCTTGACTGGTGCATTTCACGTCAGCTTTGGTGGGGACACAGAATTCCCGCGTTCTATTGCGACGACTGCGGCGAGATGACCGTAGCAAAAGAGGATATCACCGTATGTCCCAAGTGCGGAGGAAAGGTACATCAGGATAACGACGTTCTTGATACCTGGTTCTCCTCGGCACTCTGGCCCTTCTCGACTCTTGGCTGGCCCGAGAGCACCGAAGACCTTAAGAAATACTATCCTACGAGCGTGCTCGTAACGGGATACGATATTATCACCTTCTGGGTATCGCGTATGATATTCTCGGGTCTTGAGCATATGGACGCAAAGCCCTTCAGCACGGTATTTATCCACGGACTCGTACGTGACGCGCAGGGAAGAAAGATGTCCAAGTCGCTCGGCAACGGCATCGACCCGCTTGAGATAATAGACAAGTACGGCGCAGATGCGCTCAGATTTGCTCTTGCTACGGGTAACAGCCCCGGAAACGATATGCGTTTCTCGGATGAGAAGATAGAGGCGGCAAGAAACTTTGCAAATAAGCTTTGGAACGCATCGAGATTCGTTCGTATGAATCTTACCATAGACGAAATAAAGCTTCCCGATAACGATAAGCTCGCAGCAGAGGATAAGTGGATACTCCACGAGTTCAATAAGCTTGCAGCAAGCGTTCCCGCATCGCTTGATAAGTTCGAGGTAGGCGTTGCGCTTTCTTCGATCTACGACTTTACCTGGGACGTATTCTGCGACTGGTACATCGAGCTCTGCAAGATCCGTCTTAACGACAAGGAGAGCGAGGGCAACGCTATCGCTCAGAACGTTCTTGCATACGTTCTCACGGGCATTCTCAAGCTCCTCCATCCTTTTATGCCTTTCATCACCGAAGAGATATATCAGGCGCTTCCTCACACCGACGAGAGCGTTATGATCGCAAAATATCCCGAGGCTTGTGCGGCTCTCGTATTTGAAGCAGACGCCGACAAGATGAACAAGATCATCACCGCTATCAAGGCTATCCGTGCGAGAAGAAACGAAATGAACGTACCGCCTTCACGCAAGGCTAAGGTATATATCGCTACGAAGTACACCGACACCTTTAACGATAGCAGTGCAGTGTTCTTCAGCCGTCTTGCATCTGCATCTGAAGTCGAGATAGGTGAGAGCTTCGATAACGTATTCTCCGCAGACGATGCCGTAAGAATAGTTACCGACTCGGCAACCATATTCCTGCCTCTTTCGGATATCGTCGATACCGAGAAGGAAAG
>SVSY01000059.1 GCA_015064065.1 Oscillospiraceae bacterium | reverse complement strand
ATGCCACTGTTTTTGTGCGAGTACTCGCACGCAATGGGACTTGGCCCCGGAGACCTGAAGGATTATTGGGATCTGATATGGAAGACAGACCGTTTCTTTGGAGGATGTGTTTGGGAATTTATCGATCATTCGGTTGCTACGGGTGACGATATATACAACGCTCCAAAATACTTATACGGCGGTGACTTCGGAGAAGCTACTCACGATAAAAATTTCTGCGTTGACGGATTGGTATTCCCCGACCGCCGTCCTCACACGGGGCTTAAGGAATACAAGCAGGTCATAAAGCCGTTTACGATCACAGACGCAAGTCTTGAAAACGGATATTTTTGCATCAAGAACAGACGCTATTTCACGACTCTCGAGGATTGCTCTATACATTGGAGCATAGAAAGAGACGGAAAAGTATTGAAGCAGGGCTTTATTCCCTCGCCCAACGTAAAGCCGCAACGATCGAAAAAATTCTCGATAGATATCAAGGGGATCGACGCAAGGCTTGGCGGAGAGCTGACCGTTACGCTCAAGAGCAACCTTGCTACAGAATGGGCTGATGCGTCGTTTGAGATCGGATTTGAGCAGATGAGCTTTGTTCCCGAAGTATCTGCAAGACCCGCGCTTCTCGACAGCATAACCGAAAATGCCGTTCTCGGCGTAAATGAGACTCGCTATGCCGTATGCATCAGCGCAGGCGAGAAGCTCTATACAATAAACAAGCTTTCCGGACTTGTAACCTCTATTATCGATAACGGAAAAGAGATGCTCGCATCACCCATAAAGCCTACCGTTTGGCGAGCTCCCACGGATAACGACCGCAAGATAGCACCCAAGTGGAAAGAAAAATGCTTCGATCGAATGGTAGTCGATTGCCGCGGCACGTGCGTTGAAGAAGTTAACGACAAATATGCGAAAATACGCGCAGAGATAACTCTCGGCGGATATTCCCGCACTCCGATATTAACACTCAACGTAACCTACACAGTATTTGCCGAAGGCGGTCTTGTAGTTGATACCGTTGCGGCTCTTTCACCCGATATACGAGATGAAGCACCCTTCGGACTTCCCCGTTTCGGATTTGAGTTTACTATGCCCGAACACAACGAATACATAAGCTATTTCGGACGCGGAGAGGTTGAAAACTACTCTGACCTCAACGTCGCAAGCAAGCTCGGCGTTTACAAAACTACAGCAAGCGAGAATTTTGAGCACTACGTAAAGCCTCAGGAAAACAGCGCACACGGAGCAACACGCTGGATGACAGTATCGAATGCATCCGGTCAGGGACTTTGTGTTTTGTCTACAGACAGCCCCTTCAGCTTTAACTGCTCGCACTTCTCTTCGCTTGACGTTTCAAACGCAGGTCACGATTACGAGCTTATTCCTCGCAAGGAAACTGTAGTCAACATAGACTACGCTCAGGCAGGCATAGGTTCAAATTCCTGCGGACCTGTTCTCGACGAAAAGTACAAGCTCATAAGCAGCGAAATGAAGCTTTCCTTCAGACTTCTTCCTGCCAATGTAAACGACGTAGCTTTTGAAAAGGAATACGGACGAAACTAAAAAAATCAGGCGCACCGCAGTGCGCCTGATTTTTTATCTGACAAATTATACGTTATATAGCGATATCGTTAGCTATCTTGTAAAGCTCCTCGATCTCTGCGCGGCGCTTGTCGCAAATAGCCTTCATAGCGGCAAGATCCTCTTCTCCGTACTTATCAAGATCGCCGTCCTTAAGCTTGTTCTTGTACATACGGTCGGTGGTAAGTGCAAAAAGAATATCCATAGGAACGTACTTGCCGTCCTCCTCGATAACTACGAGGTTGCTCTTGCCCTCAACGATGAGTTCAACAGCCTTAACGCCCATTCTCGAAGCGGTGAGTCTGTCGCGAAGAGTGGGGTGTCCGCCTCTTACCATATGAGCAAGGCGAGCGAACTTGCACTCGATTCCCGTCTCTGCCTCAAGCTTCTTTACAAAATACTCACCGTAAGGCTTCTTATTGCCGTTCTCGTCGGTATAGAATACGCCCTCGCTGACTACGACAAGCATTCCTCTCTTGCCCGCAGCCTTTGCTGCCTTTATTCTTGCGATAGCCGCTTCCTCGTCAAAGGGTACTTCGGGAATTGCCACAGCGATAGCACCCGATGCGATAGCCGTCATAAGCGCGATCTGTCCGCAGTCTCTGCCCATTACTTCAACGACGTTGCAACGCGCGTGAGATTCGCAGGTGTCGGCAAATTTGCCGAGTGCCTCAAGCACGGTGTTCATAGCGGTATCAAAGCCTACCGTGTAGTCGGTAGCGGTGATATCGTTGTCGATAGTTCCCGTAACGCCAATAGAAGGAATTCCGCGAAGCGAAAGGTCGGTAGCTCCTCTGAACGTACCGTCTCCGCCGATAGCGATGATAGCGTCTATATTGTGTTTTTTACAGGTAGCTATAGCCTTCTGCATTCCCTCTTCGGTCTTGAACTCAACGCAGCGGTCGGAATAAAGTCTTGTTCCGCCGAGTCCTACTATGCTGTTTACGAATTCAGCAGTAAGGGGGATTATCTTGTCGTTGATAAGTCCGCTGTATCCGCCGATGATTCCAACCACCTCAAGACCCTGCTCAAGTGCCTTATCGGTTATAGCTCTTATTGCCGCGTTCATTCCGGGAGCGTCTCCGCCGGAAGTAAGTACGCCTATTTTCTTTATCTGTCCCATATTTTCACCTTTCCTTACGGCTTATGCCGTCACAAAGCATTGTTAATATTGTGTCAAAACTGTTACATTATATTGTAATACATAATCCCAAAAAAATCAATAGGTATCTTGAAATTTTTTTAAAAATCAGGAAATTTTTATAAAAATATCTTATTTTTTATTCTTTATCCATTTAATTACCATATCATAGGCATTTGTCGCGCTGACTATACGTATAAATTCCCTGCTCCGTTTGGGTGAAAGTGAAAGACGTCTGAAAGCTTCGCCGTCCTCGGTGGATATTCCGAGAAATACAGTGCCCACGGGCGTTTGCTCGCTTCCTCCGCTCGGACCTGCTATACCCGTTGCAGAAATTCCGATATCGCTTCCCGTGCGCTCACGCACGCCTCTTGCCATCTCCATAGCAGTCTGTTCTGAGACAGCGCCGTAGTCCTCAAGTGTTTTCGCGCTGACACCGAGCAGGCGCTGCTTTACCTCATTGGTATAAGTAACACAGCCGCCGAAAAATACGTCGGAGCAGCCCGCTATATCGGTTATACGCTTTGCTATAAGACCGCCCGTGCAGGACTCTGCCGCAGAGAGCGTGAGTTTCTTTTCGTGCAGAAGGTCTACGAGCACGCGCTCCATCGAGTCTGCATCTATACCGTACACAAGGGGACCTACCTCACTTGCAAGTATTTCATCTACCACAGTATCGCACATCTCAAGTGCCATTGTCTCATTTTCCGCTTTCGCAGTAACGCGAAGTCTGACCTCGCCCTCCTTGCAATAGGGTGCGACAGTAGGATTTTGCGACTCGGTCAAAAGTCTGTCAAGTCTTTGTGCCACAGCCGACTCGCCCATTCCGAATATATTGACGTTTTTGCTGACTATCGCATATCCGCTTCGCTCGCGAAGATAAGGTATCACCTCTTCGTGAAATATCGGGATAAGCTCGACGGGTGGACCCGGTAACATTATGACGGTCTTTCCACCCTCACTTACGGCTATTGAGGGCGCAGTTCCGTATCTGTTACGCAACACTCTTGCGCCGCGTGGTATCATCGCCTGCTTTTCGTTATTTTCGCTCATCACTCTTCCCGTCATAGCGAAATATTCGCGTATGCCGTCAAGACATTCGCTGTCCATCTCGAGCGGAAGTCCGAAATACTGCGCCACCGTCTCTTTGGTAAGATCGTCCTTAGTCGGACCGAGTCCTCCGCTCATCACCACAAGATCGGATCTTGAGAGCGACAGCTCGAGTGCTCCTTTGAGCCTTTCGGGATTATCTCCCACCACGCTGTGATGGTATACGGCAAAGCCAAGCTTTGCAAGCTCACCCGACAGAAATGCCGCATTTGTATTAACTATATCACCGAGCAAAAGCTCTGTACCAACGCAGAGTATCTCTGTTACGTTTATTCTCTCTTCCATATGTAATCACCTCTTGAGAAGTTTCGTAAAGCCATGTATATTGTATCACAAAATCACTCTCCAATGAGCACCTCTTAGTGAATTTTTTGTAAATTTTAAAAATTTATAACAAAAGAACTCGAAAAAGCTATGCTTTTGTGATAAAATATATTCTAAGCACTTGCAAAGGAGAGAAACGATGCTCTGTAATATCTGCCCGAGAAAATGTAATACGGACCGTGACAGCGGCGAGCTTGGATATTGCGGCGAGGGCAATTCCCTTCGCATTTCAAGGATAGCGCCGCACGCCTTTGAAGAGCCCGTGATAAGCGGAACGCGCGGCTCGGGAACAGTTTTCTTTTCCGGGTGCTCGCTCGGTTGTGTTTTCTGTCAAAACCGCGACATAAGCCGCCGCGGCGGCGCGGGCAAGATAATGAGCTGTGACGAGCTTTACGACGCTATTCTCGAGCTTCAGGATAGCGGTGTGCACAACATAAACCTCGTAACGCCAACGCATTTTTCGCATCTGCTCGTTCCACTGCTCAAGAGAGCCAAGTCAAGCGGCGAGCTGAAGATCCCCGTCGTTTACAATTCATCGGGATACGAGCGTGTCGAAACTCTGAAAAGCTTTGACGGACTTGTTGATATCTATCTGCCCGACCTCAAATATTATTCCGACGAGCTCGCACTGCGCTATTCAAATACACCCGATTACAGAGCGATTGCGCTCAGCGCTATAAGCGAGATGTACAGACAGCGCGGCAAATACCGCTATTCTCCCGAGGGCGATCTGCTTTTGAGCGGAGTCGTCGTCAGACACCTCGTGCTTCCATCTCACCGCAAGGACAGCATAGACCTTCTGCACGCGCTTGCAGAGCGCATACCATCAAGCGATATATTGCTCAGCCTTATGAGCCAATATACACCCGACTTTGCACTCGATACCCCCTACAAAAATCTTCACCGCAGAGTAACATCGTTTGAATACGGCTCGGTGTGCGACGCCGCACTCTCGCTCGGGTTTGACGGATTTATGCAAGAGAAAAGCTCGGCTGTCAGCGACTATACGCCGAATTTTAAATAAACCGCAAAATCAAAAGCACCTATGACGTCATCATAGGTGCTTTTTCTGATTTAAAGAATATTAGTATCTCAATTCACTCCGAAGCCCGCAAAGATAGTCTTAAGTATGACCTGTGCATATATTCTGTGCATATAGTCATTGGGGTGATTGGCGTTAGAGCCTGCAAGATCCTGATATACCTTTCTTGCGTACAACTGATTGTTAACGGAGGTAACGTTTGCAAATGCCGCATTTGTCCAATTGGGCTCAGCATTCATAAGTGCGGGAGCATAATCTCTGTGATAGACAAGAAGAGACTTTGAATCGTTAATGTTCCAAGAGATCTTATCGTTGGGAAGGCTTGTTCCAACTACGACTATACAAGCATCGGGGCAATTTTCGTTTATCGTGCTTACCATCTTGTTTATGTTTGCAACGTAGGTTGCCGTAGGCATACTGCATCCGTCGTTCATGCCAAACGCAATAATAACAAGATCAGGCTTTTCAGCGCATATCTCGGGAAGCTTAGAAATTCCTCCGTTGGTGTTCGAACCGCTTACACCGACGTTCTTTTGCGTAACGGTTACGTTGTAGGCCTGCTCAATATACATTTCAACGAGCAGGTTGTACTGAGGACAGTACGGCGCGATATTGACGCCCGTCTTACCCGAAGAAGACCAACCGTCAGTAATACTGTCGCCTGTGGAAACGATCTTTATATCCTCACCTGCATTGAGCTTATCAAGAAGCTTTAAATAGTTAGTTCCCTTTGTTTTGGGTCTGGTGACCACACTATTTGCCGAATGTGTGTAAGTAACCGCAAGAGTCCACTGCGACATACCCGGTTTTCCTTTTCCAACCTCGGCTCTGATGTAGCCGTATCCAACGTCTTTATACGCAGGAAACGCCGTTCCTCCTCGCTTATTTGCCGCGTGATCCTCGGCTGTGTACGGAAAATAATAATCCTCGTACGCAAGAACAGGAATACTTCCTCCCTCAAGAATAATAAGGTTACCCGCATCATCAACGTCGTAATCAACGCCGAGCTCGTACTCAACGTCGAGTGCCGCATTTCTTACGGAAACGATCTTATCAATAGGATAAAGAAGTCTGATAGGCGCTACCCTTCCGTCCTCTGCTTCTCTGACGAATGCCGCTTCGGCATAGCTTATATCCTGTTTCCATATCGGATAAAGGAATTTATCCAGATCAAATTCGGTGACATCATAAAGCGCTTTCTCTTCTTCTGTAACATTTCTGTCAGGCTTTACGATTTCTTCATTATCGTCTCCCACATTGGGATCGTCTCCTGCATTGGGATCGTCTCCTGCATTGGGATCGTCGCCTGCATTGGGATCGTCTCCTGCATTAGGATCGTCTCCTGCATTGGGATCGTCTCCTGCATTGGGATCGTCTCCTGCATTGGGATCGTCTCCTGCATTGGGATCGTCTCCTGCATTGGGATCGTCTCCTGCATTGGGATCATCTCCCGCATTGGGATCGTCGCCTGCATTGGAATCATTGTCGGTATCTGTATCTGTGTCTGTGTTAGTATCTGTGTCTGTGTCAGTATCTGTGTCGGCATCACCGGATTCGTTGTCATTGTCAGAAGACGGAGCTTCTGTGGGCTTCTCAGTAGGCTTTTCGGTAGGTGCTTCTGTTCCTGCCGATAATTCCTTATTCTCTACCTCTGTAGCCTCGGGGATAGCCTGATCCACACACGAAGCAAACGGAAGCATCATCGCAAAAATGAGCAAAATTGCTAAAATACTTTTGAACTTCATAAATATCCTCCTAAACTGCAATTTTTCTGTAGTCATAAATCTAATCCAAACATCGTGCGTATAATTACCTGTGCATATATTCTGTGCATATAGTCATTGGGGTGATTGGAGTTAGAGCCCGCAAGATCTTGATATACCTTTCTTGCGTTCATCTGCTCGTTAACGCTTGTAACGTTTGCAAAAGAAGCGTTGGTCCACGACTTCTCTGCCTCGGCAAGCGCGGGAGCGTATTCCTTGTGGTAAACGAGAAGCGAATTTGCCGCACCTACTCCCCAAGCGATCTTATCGTTAGGAAGGCAAGTGCCCACTACGACGATGCACGCATCGGGACAGTTGGTCTTTATCTCGCTGACCATCTTGTTTATATTGGCAATGTAAGTCTCCACGGGCATTCCGCAGCCGTCGTTCATACCGAATGCGATGATAACGAGGTCGGGTGCTTCAGCGCATATCTCGGGAAGCTTGCTGACTCCTCCGTTTGTGTTCGAACCGCTGACACCGACGTTCTTTTGCTCTACCTCAACTCCGTACGTCTTCTTGATGTACTCCTCAACGAGAACGTTATACTGCGGGCAATAGGGTGCGATACCTACGCCGAGCTTACCCGATGCCGACCAACCGTCAGTAATGCTGTCGCCCGTTGCAACTATCTTGATAGCCTTGCCCGCTTCAAGCTTTTCTATAAGCTTTGCAAAGCGTGCGCTCTTGTTTGCGGGAACGCTGACGATGCTCTTTGCAGAATGTTTATAGGTAACCGCAAGAGTCCATTTTGACATACCGGGCTTTTGAGCGCCGATCTCTGCTCTGATATATCCGTGTCCGTCGTCGTTGTACGCGGGGAATTTGGTGGCAAGCTTGTTCTCTGCGTGCTCCTCGGCAGTCATCGGGAAATAATAGTCGCTGTACGCGAGCACGGGAATATTTCCGCCCGCGATAATAACCAGCCTTCCCTCGCCGTCGACCTCGTAATCGACACCGCAGGAATATTCAACGTCAAGCGCCGCGTTACGTACCGAGATTATCTCGTCGATAGGATAAAGCAGAGTTATAGGGTCAACGACACCGTCTCCCTTGTCGCGCTCTCTGACGAATGCCGCCTCGGCATAGCTTATATCTTCTTTCCATATCGGATACAAAAATTTTTCAAGATCAAATTTAGTAACGTCCATTTTCTTTCTCCTGACATTATAATTTTATGGTAATTTAACTATACCACAATAAAGTGCTAAAGTCAAGGGGATATAAAAAATAATCAAAAAAGGGGCTGAAATCCAGCCCCCTGATTTTAATTTTTTACAAAAAGCTTTTTCTGCTCTTCTGTCAGCACGAGCGAACGCTCACCGTCGACTAATATACCTTGTGCAGAGTCATAGTTTAAGATTCGCTTCTCACCGTTTTCATATATCGGTCGGTGTAGCTCTCCGCCCTCGTGTCCTATCAGCTCGACCTCGGTTATCTCCAAAGAATAATCAAAGCTACATTCGGGAACGATATCGCTCCACGGCATATTGTCGCCCAAAAGCGCGAGAAGCTCGATATCACTACCTGCAACTCGTACCAACGTGCCAAATCTTCTGATAGCGAATTTGAAAAGTGCTGACTCAAACGTAAGCTCAATATCTGTAACGCTATTCCACTCAAAAGAATTTTTGTCAAGCTCTATCAAAAGGAAATTAGTATGCGTACCGTCGTCGGAACTGTAAAAGTTTGACGTGTCAAAGCTAAACGAAAGCTTGCCGTTCTCAAGCGATGCCCCCGTCATCATTCTGAAAACGGGATAGTCAGAGCCGGTGAGTTTAGCAAGTATCATAACGAACACCGTATCGTTCTTCGCAGCATCGACCTTGGCACCGTCTATGTAATAAACGGTCGTATATACGCTGAAGTCCATGCCTTCAACGTATACGGCATCTTGATAATCGAATTGAAATACTCCGTTGTTGTATACGTGCACAGCGTTCACGCCTATTCCGTCTTGATTTTTGGAATACGCAACGCTGTTGTGAAACTTCTTCAATGGTGCGCGGTCCTCCGCCGTTTGTTTGTCGGAAAATTCGTCGACGCCCGAGACAGCTCTGATGTATCTCAACATTTCACCGTCCACCTCTGTCTTTAAAGACGGCTGAAAGCTAAACGGATTTTTATCAAAGGGCACGATAGCGTTATGGTCGATCTCCTCTTCGCCGCCCGAATTATCGGGAGCTTCGGTAGGCTTTTCGGTAGGCTTCTCGGTCGGTTTTTCGGTTATTTCTTCGGTAGGAATTTGCATAGACGCACTTCCCTTGCTCTCGTCCTCAGGCACGTTCTCAACAGCCAAGCAGGAGGTCAGTAGAAGAGACATTATAAGTAAAAAGGTTATAAGTAAGCTTTTCTTCATAACAGTTTTCTCCTTACAGTCTGCGATTTAGAGAAGAAAGCTACTCGTCGTATTTCTTCAATTTTATTATATCATATTGTTTAGACCTTGTATATACGCATATTTAACAAGGTTTTTATATCCAAATTGTGCAGATAAACATTTTTACAAAAAAAAGAAAATATTTTTTGCAAAAAACTATTTACAAATCAATTTAAGTGTGGTATAATAAATTCGTGTGTCGTGGACTCGGTTTGCGGATAAAAGTATTGCACAGCAATTTTTCACCCACCGCGAGCTGAGTTGTACGATAAATATATTTTTGAAAGGTGAATACCAAAAATGTTAGCAAACGAAAAGCAGGCAATTATTGAACAGTACGCTACCCACGAGGGTGACACAGGTTCTCCCGAGGTACAGATCGCTCTTCTTACCTACAGAATCAAGAACCTCACCGAGCACCTCAAGTCCAACCACAAGGACCACCACAGCCGCCGCGGACTTCAGAAGATGGTCGGCCACAGAAGAAACCTTCTCGGCTACCTCCAGAAGACCGATATCGAGCGCTACCGTGCGATCGTAGAGAAGCTCGGACTTCGTAAGTAATCCAATAGTTGTCGGAGTGAAGAGTGGAACGCTATGTTTCGACTCCTCACTCCCTTACTCTTATTTTACCCTTTTTTATCAAATTTGTACAGGCTCTCACATCGTATTAGCAGTTAATCATTTGCCGAAATTTATAGGTTCGGTGCGTGATTAAGTGCTAAACCTTGTGAGATAAACCATATTTTATTTTTACAAGGAGGATATTATGTCCCAGATCAGCACACCTATGGAATTCAAGAATTACAAGACGTTCCGCTACACCTTTGCAGGCAGACCTCTCGTTATCGAGACTGGCAAGATGGCGGGACTTGCTAACGGCTCGGTGCTCATTCGCTACGGCGACACCGTGCTCCTTTGCTGCGCTACCGCGTCTGCAAAGCCCCGTGACGGAATCGACTTCCTTCCCCTCTCTGTTGACTACGACGAGAGAATGTATGCAGCAGGAAAGATCCCCGGCGGTTACCTCAAGAGAGAGGGCAAGCCTTCCGAAAAGGCTATCCTTACCTCCCGTGTTATCGACCGTCCTATCCGTCCCCTCTTCCCCAAGGATCTCCGCAACGACGTAGCTCTCACGCTCACCGTTATGTCGGTCGATCCCGATTGCTCTCCCGAGATCACCGCGATGATCGGTGCTTCCACCGCTCTCGCTATCTCCGATATTCCGTGGAACGGCCCTATCGGCGGCGTATTTATGGGTCTCGTTGACGGCAAGCTTATCGTAAACCCCAACGAAGAGGAGCAGAAGAAGAGCGATCTTCAGCTTACCGTTGCCGCTTCTATGAAGAAGGTCGTTATGATCGAGGCAGGCGCTAACGAGGTCGACGACGACACTATGTACGAGGCTATTATGATGGCTCACGAGGAGATCAAGGACCTTCTCGGCTTCATCAACGCTATCGTTGACGAGATCGGCAAGCCCAAGTTCGATTACCCCTCTTGCGAGCTTGACCACGATATGTTCGACAAGGTATTTGCATTCTGTGAAAAAGATATGATGGAAGCACTTGATACCGACGACAAGAACGTTCGTGACGAGAAGGTAGTTCCGATAACCGATGCTATCATCGAGAAGTTCAGCGAGGAATATCCTGAGATCGCAAGCATTATGGACGAGCTTATCTACAAGATACAGAAGAAGATAGTTCGCCGCTGGTTGCTCGTTGACAAGAAGCGTGTTGACGGCAGAAGAATGGACCAGATCAGACCTCTCGGAAGCGAGGTAGGCATTCTTCCCAGAACTCACGGTTCGGGTCTCTTTACAAGAGGTCAGACTCAGGTACTCACCGTTGCTACCCTCGGTATGCTCTCCGAAGCACAGATGCTCGACGGTATCGACAACGAGACCGAAAAGAGATATATGCACCACTACAATATGCCCGGCTTCTCCACAGGTGAGGCTAAGGCAACAAGAAGCCCCGGACGCCGCGAGATCGGTCACGGTGCTCTTGCTGAGCGTTCGCTCGTTCCCGTTCTTCCCTCTCCCGAGGAGTTCCCCTACGCTATCCGTCTCGTTTCCGACGTAGTTTCCTCTAACGGTTCTACCTCGCAGGGTTCTGTATGCGGTTCTACCCTCGCGCTTATGGACGCAGGTGTTCCGATCAAGGCTCCCGTTGCAGGTATCTCCTGCGGTCTTATCACCGCTGAGGACGGAAGCTGGGATACTATGATCGACATTCAGGGTCTTGAGGACTTCTATGGCGATATGGACTTCAAGGTAGCAGGTACTCACAAGGGTATCACCTCTATTCAGATGGACCTTAAGATCGACGGTCTTACCCCCGAGATCATCAAGGCTGCTCTTGCTCAGACACACGTAGGACGCGACTACATCATCGACGAGGTAATTCTCAAGGCTATCCCCGCTCCCAGAGCTGAGGTATCCAAGTACGCACCCAAGATGACCACATTCAAGATCGACCCCGACAAGATCCGTGAGGTTATCGGTAAGGGCGGATCTGTTATCCAGAAGATCGTTGCTGAGTCGGGCGCTAAGGTAGATATCGATGATGACGGAATCATCTGCATCGCGGCTACCAACGGCGAGTGCGCTGCTAAGGCTAAGGCTATGATCGACGCTATCGTATTCGAGCCCGAGGTCGGTGCTACCTACAGCGGTACTGTCGTTAAGATCCTTGCAAGCAAGGATAAACCCAACGAGGACGTTGGATGCTTTGTTGAGTACGCACCCGGCAAAGAAGGAATGGTCCACATCTCCAAGATCACTACCCGCAGAATAAACAAGGTAACCGATGCAGGCATCGACGTTGGTTCTTCGGTAAAGGTCAAGTATATGGGTCTTGATAAGAAGGGCCGTATGGACTTCTCTATCAGAGACGCTGAATAATATTAGATCTCATCAAGGGGCTGTCGCATTGTTTTTGCACAGCCCCGTTTTTAACCGATTTAACTAAAACATAAGGAGGATACCCGATGAAGATATTAGAAGAGCTGCTCGACGGCGGCTCTAAGGAAATGCAACGCAAAAAGAAAAACACCTTCTACGCTATATGCATAACGCTTTCACTTATCGCCGTTATGCTTATAGTTCTTCTCATTTTCTCAGTTGCTTCGCTTATCTCAAGCAATATGCAAAAGGACGGCGACGACGAGCAGATACAGTTCAGCATCGGAGCGACCGAGGCTGTCGTTCTCGGAGAAGACGCGATATACTCGGGTACTCTTTTGAAGCTTGACGGAACTAACCTCTACAAAGGAAAAGAGTCTCCTGTCATAATACGCAACAGCGACGACCGTCCTAAGACACAGAGCGGCGGAAACGTTTACTCTATTCTCGCGGGCAGGACCGACGAGGAATACGACTTTCGCGCCACCGCCGACGCGCTCAAGGCCTTCAATCTTATGCTAAAGGATTTTTACGCGGCAAAATCCGACGACAACCTTTGCATAACGAATGCCTATTCGATAGCGACCAAGGACACCGCAAAGCCGATATTTGCATCAGGAACTGCATTTGAGCTCGGATATTATTTCGATTACGCCGCAGATAAGACCGACGTACGAGACATAAAGGGCGTCGAGAAATACAGCTGGCTCTATTCAAATGCTTATAAATACGGATTTATAAGCATCGCGCTCGAGGGCTCGAACAGCATCTTCAGATTTGTCGGCGTTCCTCACGCTACTTATATGAAGACAAAAAAGCTTGATCTTGACACGTATCTCGAACAGCTCAGAGAAGCGACACCCGACGCACCGATACTTATTAAGGTGGGCAGAACTACATATGCGTCATACTTCGTATCCGCCTCAGGCGAGCATCTCGTCCCCGCGGAGCACGAATATACTGTCAGCGGAAACAACTACGACGGCTACGTAATAACGGCAAAAATAGAACCTAAACAGGCTAACAAATAAAACAAAAAAGGTGCTCGCAATAGAGCTGTACTCTAAAGGACAGTTTTCAAAAACACGGCATATCTTGAAAAAAGTATGCCATCTTTTGCGTTTGTGTCCACAAATGCAGTGCTTGTCAGGAAAATTGACAAGTTATAGATGCACATAAAAAGCCTCCCTTTACACTGAACAAGTCCGTTAAAAACGGACAATAGACAAAAGCCCCCTTGATGTGGTAGAATAAAAGTACCATATCAAGGGGGTAATTGTATGTCAAGAAAGAATCAACATATAAAAGAATTATTGCCGCAAATCAAAAAGATGTTAGATCAAGGAATGACACATAAACAAATAGAAGAAGAGCTTGGTTTAACAGGAAAACGTCCAGTACACGAGCTGTTGAAAAGAGAGCGTAAAAAAGAAGCCACTAAACATTTACCCAAAGCACGCACAAGGAAGCCGGCAAAAACATTACAAGACTACAAATACGAAAACAAACGGTTGAAGATGGAAAATGAGTTGTTGCGGGATTTTCTCTCGCTCACAGAAAGGAAGTGAGGACAAGCGTAAAATATATGGTGATCTATCGCCACAAGGACAAATATTCAATTAGCGAAATGTGCCGGTTCTTTGAAGTATCAAGAAGCGGTTACTATGACTATGTCAAAAGAATGGATGTGCCGGCATGGGATCTTCATCTTGCTGAGAAGATCCGAGAGTGTCAGGAACATAGCCACCGCACTTATGGCTACCGTAGAGTACATATATGGCTTGAAAGACAAGGAATATATAGAAACCCTAAAACAGTGCTTCGTGTGATGCAAAAATACAATTTGCTTTCAGAAGTTAGAAAAAAGAAGTACCATAACTACACAACAGGTATATATGTATATCCAAACCGTTTAGCAAGAAATTTTTATGCCGAGCGTCCAAATCAAAAATGGGTGACTGACATTTCGTATATTAAGACAGAGCAAGGCTTCTTGTATCTATCGGTCATTCGTGATCTCTATGACAACAGCATTGTTGCCTACAAAACAGGTACGGAGCAAAATATCAACCTTGTTCTGTCAACAATCAGAGCAGCAAAGAAAAAAGAAAAGGTCACTGAAGAGTTGCAGCTCCACAGCGACCAAGGCTTTCAGTACACCTCGCAAGCGTATTATAGCCTAACAAAATCATATCACATTACGCCATCAATGTCAAGTAGGGGCAATCCATATGACAATGCTATGGCTGAAAATTTCTTTTCAATCCTCAAAACCGAATGTATTTACCGCGCGAAAATCCGCACCTATGAGGAGGCTCGCCTCCTCATAGGTGCATACATACACTTCTACAACAACGAACGTATTCAACTAAAAACAAAACTGACACCACTCGAAAAGCGATGTCAGTTCGTTGCTTAATTATTAAATAATCTACCCACAAGAGGCTTTTTTGTACTGTCCGCACAATTTGGGGCAGTTCAGTGCAAAGGGAGGTGGCTTGCGAAGCAAGACGGAGGGATTGTAAAAAGAAAAATTTTACCGAAAAACAATCCCTCAGTCACCTTCGGTGACAGCTCCCTTTACACAAG
>SVSY01000058.1 GCA_015064065.1 Oscillospiraceae bacterium | reverse complement strand
TAACCGCGAACGCCGGTGTAGGATTCCTCCAGCTCGCTACCGAGGAATCCTACACCGGCGTTCGCGGTTACTACTTCAACCGTATCATCAAGCCTAAGTTCTTCGGAACCGACGACTCCGAGGGTACTGTTACAAAGTCCATCGCACTCTTCGATATCATCGTTGCTAACATCAAGTTCGACTACTGTTACATCTACTCTATGCAGCTCAACAATATCAACCACCTCTGGAGAAGCGCTTGCCAGCCCGATGCTGACGGCACTCTTGAATCGCTTTACAACGCAAAGAAGGCTGATTTTGAAAAAGCTATAATGGAAACTGATGCTTGGCTCGGTCTCAGAGCACCTTTGGACGAATAATAGCTTTACAAAATAATACTTAAAAAACGCACCCGCCACGGCGGGTGCGTTGTTTTTATATTCCGGATAAAAAGCCCATAATACGCGTTTTGTCCATATTTTTGTTCGTTTTTTCCATTGAAAAGGCTCCTTTGTGATTGTATAATTATATTACAATCATTTTTGAAAAGGAGAAAATTTATGAAATTGCACAAAAAGATCCTTTGCATCTTTCTTGCGTTATGCTTTATTTGCTCCGCGCTTATTGGATGCTCCAAAAAGGATAAAAACAACTCTGAAGTAACGTCTGTTGATAACAGCGATACAATTGCCACCCAAACACCTACAAACGAATACGGCGAACCTTCTTTCACGTCGAGTGTTCCGAGTTTTGAACTTGACTTTGAGGGCGAGAATCTTGTGATACTTCTGCGTGACGTAGTATCAAATACTCGCGAATGGACGAAGCTTGCAGTCGAGGACGAGCTTGATGAAGCTATCGCTATGAGAAATGCGGCTGTCGAGGATACACTCAACGTAAGCCTTGTGTTCGAGCGCATTCCTGCCTCCTCTCTCACGACCTATTTTAACTCTATGGTCTCAATGATACAGACCGACATCAACTCAGACCTTCATTATTACGACATAAACTGTGCTACGGAATGCTTCGTGTCAAGAAGCGAGCTGCGTGATTATGCAGCAAATCTTCTTGACCAGGAGATCTTCCCCTTCTTCGATTTCTCTCTTCCCTGCTGGAATCAAGCAACGGTTACAAACACGAGATTTGGCGACAAGCTTTTCTTTGCAGTCGGTGACTCAAATATTTCAATGTATGATGCCGCTATCATAATGTGGTACAACAAGACACTTTACGACGAAAAGAAGGAAGCCGCAGACCCCGCCAACATTCAAGACCTCGCTCTTGCGGGTCAGTGGACCTACGATGAGCTTTACAAATGGGCTTCGCGTTTGTATGAGGACAGCAACGGAGTTCAGGGACGTCAGAGCGACGACACGTACGGCCTTTGCACCTTCCCCAACAACCCCTGCCCTGCCGATTCGATTCCGTTTGCGTGGGATCTTGATTTTGTGATCACACAAAACGACGGCTCTCATTCCTTCAACGTACTTGGAAACGATAAAGCAGAGGCTGCGCTCGTAAAATTCAAAAATCTTCTTTCCGCCAACGGCACGACCGCCTCTGACGCAAACACAAGTAACGCGGTAAGTAATTTTGCTAACGGAAAATACGTATTCTACACAGACAGAATATTCTACAATGCAGAGGACAATATGAAGATCAGGGAAATGGAAGACAAGTACGGTATACTTCCTATGCCCAAATACGATACAGCTCAGGAAAACTACGGTACTACCTCACAGGATTACTTCAACGTATTCAGCGTACTTGACCATTCAGACAGCAGCAAGCCCACTAAGGGCGAGGCGATCTCAGCCGCCCTCCAGCTCGCTAACGAAGAATCTTACACCAGCGTTCGAGGATACTACTTTAACCGTATCATCAAGCCTAAGTTCTTCGGAACAGACGATTCGGAAGGCACGGTTACCAAATCTATTGCTCTCTTTGACATAATAGTAGCAAATATCGAGCTTGATTATTTCTCGCTTTATTCGCCTATGCTCGCTAATATCGACCATCTTTGGAGAAATACTTGTTATTCCGATAAAACTCTCGAGCAGGTCTACTCGGGTGCTCAGGCAAACTTCGAAAAGGCTATCCGAAGCACTGACGTGTGGCTCGGTCTGATAGAGGAAGAGTAATTCGATAACTGTTAAATAGTACTTATTGGGGCGCACCCGCTACGGCGGGTGCGCTGTTTTTAATTGCGCTCTCTTAGGTGCTTTTTATGATGCACGCAGGCATATTTAAAGGAAAGCCTTCCTCCGAGAGGAAGGGGGACCGCTTGCGGTGGAAGGAGCCTGCGTGCATACTGACTTTTTATGTTCTTTGGATAGAGTATTTTGTTGAAAAATCAAAAAAACATAACAGACACATTGAACATAAGTTCTCTTACTGCTCGCACTCTCCCTCACCCGCTCGCGCGGGAGCTCCCTCCGCAGGGAGCCTTTGGCACGCTCCCACTCTTTATTCGATTTCCGGCTTTCTGGCAAAGCCTTTGTTGAACCCCGCCACTATGTCGGGGTTTTCGTCTTACAAAAGAGGACTAAGAACGAAAAAATTCCTAGTCCTCTTTTATAAGTGTTCAATTTGTCGATATGCCTCGCACGCTCGGCTCGATATATTCTCGCTACGCTCGAACTCGATATATTGCAGTTCGCTTCGCGAACATCAATTCGATATGATATAAATCCCTCGTTTGCGAAGCAAACATATCGAGCATCAGCATATCGAGTTGCGTCAGCAACATATCGAAAATCCCGTTAGGGATTTATATCGATGCATCGTGTTCTGCGGACACGATGCTATACCTTAAACATCATATCACCGTAGCTCGGCATAGGCCAATAGTCAGACGACGTAAGCTTTTCCATTTCGTCAACGAACTCGCGCAGACGCGCCATAACGGGAATTACCGTGTCTCTGTACGCCTCAGCACGCGCCACGTTATTCGGGATAGCCGCCGCGACTTTCTCGTTTACCTCGAGCTTATTGAGCGTGTGGTAAGCCTTATAGGTAAGCTCTGAGAGCTTTTGCACGATATCTCTCTCAACCGCGCACGAGCCGGGGATAAGCTTTTCCTTGGCATTCGCGCCCGCCGCCACGTCACCGACGTACTTATTTACGGCAGGAATGATATCTCTGCTCGCCATCTCTATCATAGTAAGCGCTTCTATATTGATTATCTTCGAATAATTCTCAAAGAAGATATCCTCACGCGAATTGATCTCGATCTCGTTCATAACTCCGTGGTCCGAGAAGAGCTTGACGTTCTTGGGAAGATTGAAGCACTTGAATGCGTCGACCGCGTTCTTGAGATTGAGCAAGCCGCGTCTCTCTGCTTCCTTTTCCCATTCGTACGAATATCCGTTTCCGTCGAATATTATCCTGCGGTGATTGGTATAGGTCTCCTTGATAAGCGCCGCTACCTCGCTATGAAAATCCTCCGCCGCCTCAAGTCTGTCGGCAAACTGCCTGAAGCTCTCGGCGACCGCAGTATTGAGCACTACGTTGGGAAGCGCGATATTCTGCGACGAGCCGAGCATACGGAACTCGAACTTATTGCCCGTAAACGCAAAAGGCGAAGTTCTGTTTCGGTCGGTCGTATCCTTTCTGAACACGGGTATCGAGGGTATTCCGAGGTCCATCATACCCGCCTTAGCGCCCTTATACGACGTGCCGCTTATAATAGAGTCTATTATCTGGTCGAGCTCCTCACCAACGAAGATAGAAACTATCGCAGGAGGTGCTTCAGCCGCGCCGAGACGGTGGTCGTTACCTGCGTAAGCGACCGAAAGTCGAAGCAGATCCTGATAGTCGTCGACCGCCTTGATTATAGCGGCAAGCGTGAGCAGGAATATCACGTTATCCTGCGGTGTCTTGCCCGCGTGGAGCAGATTTTTGCCCGTATCTGTAGAAAGCGACCAGTTATTGTGCTTACCCGAGCCGTTAACACCCGCGTAAGGCTTTTCGTGAAGCAGACAGACCAGCCCATGCTGCTCGGCTATCTTCTTCATATATTCCATTATGAGAAGGTTATTATCGACAGCGAGATTTGTTTTAACATACACAGGAGCAAGCTCGTGCTGTGCGGGTGCCGCCTCGTTGTGCTTTGTCTTTGAATGTATTCCCATCTTCCAGAGTGCTTCGTCAAGATCCGCCATATACTCGCTGATACGCGTCTTGAGCGGTCCGAAATAATGGTCCTCAAGCTCCTGACCCTTGGGAGAATGCGCGCCGAAGAGCGTTCTTCCCGTATAAAGCAGGTCTTTACGCTGATCATAGAGCTTCTTGTCGATTATGAAATATTCCTGCTCAGCACCAACCGTCGTGTTAAGACGCTTAGTAGTCGTATCGCCGAAGAGTCTGAGTATACGCAGACCCTGCGTGCTGATAGCGTCCATAGAGCGCAAAAGCGGGGTCTTAGTGTCAAGTGCCTCGCCCGTGTAGGAGCAGAATGCGGTAGGAATATAAAGAGTTCCGTCCTTTACGAACGCGTAAGAGCCGGGATCCCACGCGGTATATCCTCTTGCCTCAAAGGTAGCGCGAAGTCCGCCCGAGGGGAATGAGGAAGCGTCGGATTCACCCTTGATAAGCTCCTTACCCGAGAACTCCATAACCACGCGGCTCGGGCCGTCGGGAGAAAGGAAGGAATCGTGCTTTTCTGCGGTAAGTCCCGTCAGAGGCTGAAACCAGTGCGTATAGTGCGTAGCGCCCTTCTCTATCGCCCATTCCTTCATAGCGGCGGCGACGGGGTCGGCAATAGACGCGTCTATCGTCTTTCCTGTTGCTATAGTTTTGCGCAGCGACTCATACACCTCTTCGGGCAGTCTCTCGCGCATAACGTCTTCATTAAATACCATACATCCGAACAGCTCGGGTACGTTTTTTACCATTTGTCACACCTCTGTATCAAAATGAAATACACGACAATTATATAACAAAAACTGCCTCTTGTCAAGTGTTTTTTTCATTGGCGCTCTGCTTCGGCACATATATCTCGCGTATTCCCATAAAGTCCGCCCAATCGCAAAAAAGCTCGCTTGAAAACAGTCTGCCGCTCAGCGCACGAAGCTCTACTTTGGAATGAAGAAAGCAGGCCTTTTGTATTTCCTCCCAAAACCCGCATAGCGTTTCGGTCATTCTCTCGTCCCTTGCCAGCTCTTCTACGGGAAATCCCAACAACCGCTCGCAAAGTCTGTCGAAATCAAGGCAAATGAAGTCCACCCTCGGCAATCGTTGCATCTCAAGCAGGGCTATCGGGGAGTCTATCATAACGCCGCGCGCAAGATATCCGCTGATCTCTCTGCCCTCTTGTTCAAGTCTGCAAAAGCTTTTGTGCATTAGCTCGAAAGCCTCTTCCACCTCGCGCACCGAGCGGTACGTGCAGAGCATTACCGAAAGCTCGCCGCCATAGACAGCCGAGCGAAAAAATGACTCGGCGCGCTCCTCAAATTCTCGCTTTCCGCAAAGCCACGGAAGCTCTTCGGCTATGCATAGCCGCTCGCTGCAGCTAAGCTCGGTCAGAGCGAGCAGGATCTCAAAAAAATCCCCCTCTGCCGCCACGTCATCAGCATAGCACAGCCAACCGCCGCTCTGCCTCTCTGCCCGAACGATGTATCTCGCGATATCTTCCCTGCTTGCGATACGGCTGACACTCACCGTCCCGTATTCCCTTTCTCCTTCGCCACCAAACCTCATCCGTCGCCTATTATTCTCCTTTTACACACGTTAGTTCTTAGTTTTATCAATTTTTAAGAATATATGTAAAAATTAAAAAATTTTGAGAAAAATGCTGACAAACCGAAAAAAAAGTGCTATAATATAATCAACAAAAAATTCTTCCTAAGGAGATACATATATGAACATCATCGTAACAAAAAATTATGAAGAAATGTCAAAAAAAGCCGCAGAGCTTATGGCTGAAGTTATTAAGTCTAACCCCTCCTGCGTTCTCGGTCTTGCAACGGGCGACACTCCTATCGGAATGTACAACGAACTCGTTGCTAAGTACGATGCAGGCGAGCTTGATTTTAGCGCAGTTCGCTCCGTAAACCTCGACGAGTACTACCCCATCTCGCCCGACAACGATCAGAGCTATCGCTACTTTATGGACAAGCACCTCTTCGACCGCGTCAACATCGACAAGGCAAATACCAGCGTTCCCGACGGAACTGCCGCTGACGTAAGCGCATTCTGCAAGGCTTACGAGGCTAAGATCGACGAGCTTGGCGGAACCGACGTTCAGGTCCTCGGCATCGGCAGAAACGGTCATATCGGATTTAACGAGCCCGATTCCGAGCTTGAGAGATTTACTCACCTCGTTGAGCTTACCCCCGATACTATCGAGGCTAACTCTCGCTTCTTCGCGTCCGAGGCTGACGTTCCGAAGCACGCTCTTACTATGGGTATACATAGCGTTTTCAAGGCTCGCAAGATCCTTCTTCTCGCGTCCGGCAAAAATAAGGCTTCTGCTATCCGCGCTCTCGTTAAGAGCAATATCACCACCGCTTGCCCCGCTACCCTCCTCTGCTTGCACCCCGACGTAACCGTCATCTGCGACGAGGACGCTTATTCTTTGGTATAAGTTAGATTTGAGAGTCGTTTTTATGTTCTTTTCTTGAAAGAAAAGAACCAAAAGAACTTCCTGCAAGGGAATTTCTTTTAGAACATCAAGGTTGGTTTATGCGGATTTAATGGCATAAAGAGTAATTTTTCTAAGGAAGAGTTTTTGGACACCTCATCGGTACCAAAAACTCTTTTTTGTTTTAATTATATGTTTGTACGGCTGTTATCTTTGAAACAAATCCCAACATTCTCGGTAGGGGAGCGCCTTGGTGCTCCCGATGTCACAAACAAATCCCATCGGCACTCACGGCTGTTGCCGAAAGCGTCAATTCCCTTTAGCCTTCCCTAGCAGGGAAGGGGGACCGCTTGCGGTGGATGAGTAGAAAAAGTTGCTTTGTGTCAGGGTTCTACTCATCCGTCGGCATTCGCCTCCACCTTCCCTGCTAGGGAAGGCTTTTTGTTTCTCTGCGTCACGATTTGGCAGACACGAAATTGCGAACAAATTTCTACAAACCCGTAGGGGTCGACGTCCTCGACGACCCAAGATCGCAAACAAATCACATAGGCATTTGCGGCTACCGTCTTCAAAATAAATCTCCTCAAAAAAGGGTCGACGCACGTCGACCCTTTTTTACGTTATTAAACCTCTCTCGTTCTTTCAAGCGCGTGTCTTATGACAGTTCCTATAGTATCTGCCATTCGGATAAAGCCCGAATCGTTGGGATGTACTGAATCCATAGAAAGATCATACTGATGATGACCAACGTTAAAGCTCAATCCGTCAATAAAGTATACGTTCTTATCACCCGTCTCACGCGCGCGGAGATAAGATCTCATTATAATATCACGGCGGCGGAGTATCGACTCACGGTCACGAGGCAGAGTCCAATAATCAGGACGTGTGACCATTATATAGGGCAGATCGGGATTTTTAGCTCTTATAGTCTCGTAGAGCGCATAATGCGTAGCCTCAAGATGCTCGGACGTGGGCGCGTTGTGGTCATAATCGCATACAAAAACGCTCATGGGAAGCTCTGCCATCCACTCTGCAAGCACCCTCTCTCCCTTTGCCATACCGGAAAATCCTATATTTCTGAAATCCATATTAAGCTCTCTGGAGACAAGGCAGGGATAGGTGCCACCCGGTCGGCTTGCCGCAGTTCCGTGAACTATAGAAGAACCGTAGAAGATTATCGGCTTGATGTCACGGTAGGGTCTTGCAGCATCGATCGCGGAGCCGGGCTTCAGACCGACCTCGATGCTCTCGACAACGGCATGTACAGGGAAATTGATGGTATAAGAGCGCATGACCTCTCCGTCAAGGTGGATTATCTGCTCATAGTAATCCTGCATATCGTAGGGATTGCGGAATTCCTTAATAAATCTGCTTCCGAACTCTCCGTCAAGGAAAAGATCAAATCCCGAGGACGACACGAGCGTGAGATGCGACGAACGACCTACGGCAAGGTATTTGACACGTATAGCGATGTAGGGCGAGTTTGTTGAAAATCTAACTCTTCCACCCGTAGACTCCTTACTGAGCGCCTCTACCCCTGCGCTTGTTGCGGCGGCAACGTCGGCGGGAACTCTGCGGTAGAACGGAGAGGTCTCGGGCGCGTCAAAGCCGTGAAGCGAAAAAGGCGCTTTCTTTACGTCAAGCCATACTACCTCGGCGTCGCCGATAGTTGTGTTGACTATCATATTTTTATCAATGTTGATGTAAGATTCCATAAATATCTCCTTTTTGTTTTATTTTTGCTCATATTTGAAAAATTCGGTCGAATACGCTCTTATATAAAAGGTCTGCGGTCGAGTACGAGGCGCAGAGGCTTTGAGGTCAGGATCTTTCCAGGGAGCGCCGCCTGCAACTCTGCAAGACAGCAAACTGCACCGAAGAGCATATGCAGATCGTTAAAGCTATCGTCGTGCGCGTAATCTATACTGCTCATAAATTCGATATATTTCTCGGCGTACTGTTCGAGCGCTGCCTTGCCCTCGTCAAAGCGATAAGGCGTCTGTCGCATAGCACGATTGAGGCAGAACACCACGTCGATATCGATAAACGTACAGCATTTTATCATTCCGTACTTTTCGGGCTCGCTCATAAAGCCTATGCAAGAGTCTATCACCTTTTCGGGATAGCGATAGGGTCTGCGCTCGGCTTCGTGATTGAAAAAGTAGTGAAAACCGCCCGCCATCATATGCGATATCGGCATCTTTGTTCGCTCAGCTCCGTGATGGAAAAATCCCGTTTCGATATCCGAATGCTCCCAGAGCCACTCAAAATAATCGTTCTTCCACTCAAGGTCGACCGCGTCGGTCATAGTCAGCGCAACAAACAGCCCCGCGCCCTTGTGCGACTGCGGCCACGGGTCGAGCCAATTGACCTCGTGCTCCAAAAAGTCGTAAAGCTTAGCCTTGTCCTTCAAGGGCAAAAGCTGTGTGCAGGGATAGAGCGGCGCGGCATCAAAAAGTTCGAGAGCCGCCATACAGTGCGCCGTCGTGTGAATGGTGTGGTGAGTTTTCTCGTAAAACATTCCGCTCTTTTCGTCCTGCATAGAGCGAAGCGTATCCACAAAAGCGCGCCTCTCCTCTTCGCCACGAGGAAACTGCGAGATAGAATAAAGGATATTCGCGGCATCGGCACAGCCGTAGGGGTTAGTGCCGAGTTCTCGGCTTCCGTCCTTGTTCTGCCAGAGCCAGCGCGCGTATTTTCCGTCGGCGAGCTTGTGCGTATCTACGCAATTGCGTATTTCATTTATAAGACCGTCAATGCAAACAGTTTTCATAAGTGCTCCTTTATTAAAAGCTTTCTGCTTCCATTATAGCACACCGAGGCAAAAATGTAAAGCAAAAATAAATACGTGCAAAAATTTTTTGCTTTCATCTTGTTTATTTTAAACTTTTCTGCTATAATTGTAGCGATATAATACTTTATTTCAAGGTCGGATATGGAAAACAAAAAACTCTTCAGAGGATATACTTTTATAATTCTCAGTGCGGTAATATTCGGACTCATGCCGCTTATGGCAAAATACGTCTACGCCGACGGAGTCACCCCCGCAACGATGGTGCTCTTCCGCAATCTTTTTTCAATGCCCGTGCTCGCACTTCTGGCATTGTCAAGCAAAGGCTCGCTAAATCTCTCACCCAAGGAGCTCCCAAAGATAAGCCTCATCGCTCTTATGGGCTGCTGTCTTACCCCGCTTCTGCTCTTCTCGTCATATAACTACATACCATCGGGCACGGCTACGGTATTTCACTTTATCTACCCCGCCGCCGTGGTGCTCGGCGAGCTTATCTTCTTTCATAGCAAGCTCGGCTACGGACGTATAATAAGCGTGATAATGTGCGTCGGCGGAATAGCTCTATTCTACGATCCGAGCAGTACTACCGACCCTCTCGGAAGTATGTTCGCGCTTCTGTCGGGACTTACCTACGCGATCTATATCATATTGCTTGCGGGATACAAAAACAAGGAGCGCTCGGTCTTTGCCTTCAGCTTCTTCGTCTCGGCGATATCCACAGTAATTATGCTCGCCGTCTGCCTGCTTACCGATCAGCTCTCACTCCCACGCTCGCTTTTCGGTTGGTGCTTGGCGATATTCTTCGCACTTATCGTAAACGTCGGCGCAGTCGTGCTCTTTCAGCGCGGAACCTTTCTTATCGGAGGAAGCAGAGCCTCGGTGCTCAGTACACTTGAGCCTATCACGAGCGTGTTCGCGGGCGTGCTCTTTATGAATGAAAAAATAAATATATTCACGCTCATCGGCACTCTGCTCGTTATCGCCGCAAGCGTTCTTATCGCGCTGTGCGATATCAAGCAACCAAAAAAAGAAAAAGAAGATCAAGATAAATAAAGAAAGCTCCCTGTTCACCGACAGGGAGCTTTTTGTATTTCAGCTTTTCTTTTTGAAGCACCTGACGATCGAGACGACCTCGAGAGCAAATACCGCAAAATAGCAGATAAACCACGGAATTACCGTATAGGGCTTAAGATAGTTTGTAATGACAACCACACCCAAAGCGGCAGAGAGCAACAGCACCGCCGCAAGAACGAGATTAAACTTAGCATCTTTTTTCAAGATCGCCTTGAGGACACATATGATCGCGTCGACGACGTAGAATACCATACTGAACACGGATACGATGAGAGCAAATAATCCCGAATGGAATCCCGAGTTCTCCGGCTCGTAGAAAGGAGTTCCGTCGTCAAGCAGATCGGGAAAGTATAGGTAGGCAGCCATTCTTATCAAATAAAAGACACATACGAGGGCACAAAGCATACCCAAAACGGCAAATATTTTAGTCAGTGCGTTTTTCATTATATCCTCTCCTTTTAATAGACATTCGAAAAGCATAAGCTCTCTCTGTAAATAATGTCGCCAAAAATTGTGATTGGTTACATTCTTTTTTCAAATCGTTGTCGTAAATTCGATCTTAAAGCCTAAATTTTCGAAATAAGGTCTCATCAAACCCGCAGAGGAGGTTCCCCGCTCACGACGCCACAACGTGTGACAGCTCCTTTTTTATCCTCTTCTTTTTCTTTCGCAAAAGCCTTTTCTGTTGCAATTCGGGCATTTTAGTACTCTTTTAGAACCAACGTGGAAGCAGACAGAGATCTGATACCACTTAGGCTTGAACTCGGTCTTACATTCAGGACAGATATAAGTGCCGCTTATCAGAATAATATAGCATACGACCAATATCAGTAAAACGGGAATTGCCACGTAATACCACGCAACGTCGTAGCTGCTGCCAAACCAATTCACCTTGCACGAGCAAAGCATAAGCGATAACAGCGTCGCCGCCATAAGCATTATTTTTTTCATATAAGCACCGCCTTTATATCGTTATTATATCATAAAATTGTTAACTTGTCAAATGATGCATCGCCTGCGGCGATATGATGCATTTGCTTTGCAAATATCCGATGCTTTTCTTGATGAAAAAATATTTGGAAACCTCCAAGAAATTCTCCAAAACCTATTGTGCTTTTCGGAAAAATATGTTATAATTGGATAAATCCAAAATAATGTTAACGATACATACAGGAGGACAACACCTTGGCAAGAACGAAACAACCGTCTCTTTTGAGGGCGAAAATCGTAAAAGCAGCTTCGGAATTGTTTTTTGAGAACGGATTTTCAAAAACGACCTCATCCGAATTGTGTGCAAAGGTTGGAATGGGAACGGGCAACCTGACCTTCTATTTCCCGACCAAGGAGCATATTTTAGCGGTACTCGTACAGATGATGATCGATTATCAATGGAAGGAGATGGAGAACGCCGCAGACGAGGGAAAAAGCTCGCTCCTTGCATACTGTCTTGAGCTTTCCACCTTGGTTGCCATCGCCGATGAATTTCCCGAAATGAACGACTTTTTCGCGGCGGCGTACTCTCACCCGATGACGCTTGAGCTTATCAGAGCCAACGACGTGGAAAAGGTAAAGCGGGTGTTCTCCGAATACACGCAGGGGTGGGATGACGAAAAGTACACCGAGAACGAAGCAATCACATCTGGCATCGAATATGCAACCATTATGAAAACCGAGCATTCCGCTTCGGTGGAGCATAGAATAGAGGGTGCGTTAAATACGATTATGATTCTGTTTGACGTTCCCGAAGAAACCCGAAAGATAAAGGTCGCAAAGGTGCTTGCACTGGACTACCGAGCAATCGGAAGAAAGATCTATGCGGATTTCAAAAGATACGTGACCGAAACCAACGCGCAAAATCTTGAAGAAATATCGAAAACATCAAAGGCAAAGTCAAAAAAATAAAAATCGCAAAGGGATATTCTTCTATAGAAGTGATACCCAACAAAGTTCATCAAGCATATCAAGAGAGGTAAACGTAATGAACAAAAACAGTAAATTAAAAAAATTGATCGCGCTTGCGCTCATATTCGTTTTTTGCGTAGCTCTGCTACCACTTGAAATATTTGCCGCGGAAAATGACAGTATATGGGTCGGCGGTGTGGAGCTGACGCAGAGTACGCCTTATCTTTCGGTTGGCGGCACGGCTGCGTCGGCTGAAAAACCGCAAAGCAGCGGTTACGCCCATTGGGATACAAGCACAAACACACTTACACTCAACGACTACACCTATTCGGGTACGGGATACGTTTACGGCACCAACAATATGGTGGGTGAATACAAAAAAGATATGACTGCCGCAATTTATACCACCGTTGACTGTTCTATCCTACTGTGTGGCAGTAACGTTTTGAACAATACGGTAAAAAGCAGCGATAAGCTGCTTGGCACCGGTATCTATGCGGACGGAAGCAACCTTACTATAAAAGGAACGGGAAGCCTTGACATTTCTGCTAATTATAACGGCATCTATGTTATATATGCAGGCAAAAAAGTCTTGTCGTTTGAGGGTGGAAACATTACAATCTCTCCCATAGAAGGAGATACGGTCCAATTCAGAGGTATATACTCTTTGTACGGAAGCATGATCTTTAAAAATAACGTAAACGTCACCGTAGATGTGAAGTCACGTCAAGATGCTTCCAACTTGGGTGTTACTGTTGACGGCTCGGAATCTACCCTCACCATTACCGATCAGGCAAATCTGACTGTCTTGGGTTGTAACAAGTACGGTATATATACGAAGGTGTGCAACACCGCGATCAGCGGAAACGCGAAGGTCAACGTGACGATCGAAGGTGCTTGTGAAAACGGCTTCTATGCAAATAACGGAGCATTGACCGTACAGGACAATGCACAGCTGAATACCGAGGTGGGAGATAACCCATACAAAACGACCAACGGTATCTATGTATCCAAGGATATTACGGTCGTCGACCGGGCATCGGTAAGCGCAAAAAGCGAGGGAGGACAACGTAGCTATGGCATTTGGACAGGGGGAGCTCTGACTATTAGCGGCACGCCTACCGTTACGGCTATTGCGGGAAGATCTACGTTGGAACAAATCAATGCCGGTATTTATGCGGTGGGAGCAGTTTCTATTATGGGCGGCAGATTGAACGCGATCGGCGGAGCTTCTCAAGGGGGGAGCTACGGCATCTATACCGAGACCGGTATAGAAATCGGCGAAGCTACCGTAAATGCCAACGGCGGTGAATCAACGAGTGGTAGTGATGTTTGGGCTTTTGCAGGCGCAAGTTATTTAAGAATCGTGCCGAATACACAAAAAATTTCGGTTTTTATTGGCGATACCGCAGCCGATACGCCGTTGATGGGATCACCGTTCAGTCAAACCGCAGCTTTGACCGGAGAGGGCTCGGGAGGCTCCGGATATGAATTTAAAAAATATTTTCTTTCCCATCCCAACGTTCATACCCATACGATGGAGTATTTCTACACCGATGGCACAGGGCATTGGCAGGAATGTTCCGATGAAAACTGCTACGACCCAAACAAATGCAAGACCGAGATCAGCGAGCACGACATGACAGATGCGACTTGCACAGAAGCAGGTAAATGCCAAACGGAAGGCTGCGACTATATCTCAACGATCGACGAGAACGCGCATGCTGACTACAGTACAGCTTGGAAAACAGATGAGAGCGAGCATTGGAACGAGTGTGCATGCGGAGATAAGGTAAACAAGGCAGCTCACGTTGATAACAACGCCGACAACAAATGTGACACTTGCAACTACGAAATGCCCGCACATAATTCTGATAGCCCCACTAATCCCAACAATTCACCCAATAGCTCCGATAATCCCAACAATTCGCCCGACAGCCCCAATAACACTCCCGACGCTCCCTCCGAGGATAAAGACGGACTCTCGGGCGGTACTATCGCAGGCATCGCCATTGGCTCTGTCGCAGTTGTCGGCATCGGCGGCTTCGCGCTGTTCTGGTTCGTGATCAAGAAGAAAAAGTGGAGTGACCTTATCGGTATATTCAAAAAGTAATTAAACGCAAATAAACACCAAAGCGGTGAGCAGAAAATGCTTGCCGCTTTTACTATCTCTACATATCAAAAACTGATACGCAGTAAGCAAAGAAAAACAGACACGAAAAGTTATCAATTTAATGCCGTATAATCCCGAATAATCTCTGGACTTATGAAGCTTTTTGTGGTATGTTGTAGTTGCTTAGGCGGCAGCATGGTGATACACAAAAAAGAAAAAAGCCTTGGAACATAATGCTCCAAGGCTCTGGCGGAGGGAGTGGGATTCGAACCCACGTGCCTGTCGGCAAACGGTTTTCAAGAAGTCTACCAAAGAATACCGTTTCAACTCAGCTCGGTGCAGTTTGTGTTAAAACAATTCCCGAAAATCCTTATTTTACAAGGCTTTTTTGGACTGTTTGGAACCGATATGAATTAAAATGAATTGATCGGAATCGATACAGACCCCTCGTTTTTTGAGGAATTTTTTGCACTTTGGAGAGAATTTGGAGAGAATTCGCGAGAGAAGAATTGCAACTGCAGTACATCGAGATTTTTCTTTTTTTGGAGAGAATT
>SVSY01000057.1 GCA_015064065.1 Oscillospiraceae bacterium | reverse complement strand
GCGAGCTCACGGAAGCAGATACGGCAGATGCCGTACTTGCGGAGATAAGCGTGGGGACGTCCGCAGATCTTACATCTGTTGTACTCTCTGGTGGAATACTTCTGTGCCTTCTGCTGCTTCAAGATCATAGCCTTCTTTGCCATTACTACTTACCTCCTATCAGTTGTTCTGAGCGAAGGGAGCGCCGAGGAGCTTAAGAAGCTCTCTTGCCTCTTCGTCAGTGTTTGCAGTGGTTACGAAGCAGATGTCCATACCTCTGATCTTGTCGACCTGATCGTACTCGATCTCGGGGAATATGAGCTGCTCCTTAAGTCCGAGTGCATAGTTTCCTCTGCCGTCGAACGCATTGGGGTTGATACCCTTGAAGTCACGTACTCTGGGGAGTGCGAAGTTGAAGAGTCTGTCTACGAACTCATACATTCTGTCGCCGCGAAGAGTAACCTTTGCACCGATCTTCATGCCCTCACGGACCTTGAAGTTAGCGACCGACTTCTTTGCGTAGGTGGGAACTGCCTTCTGACCTGCGATTATCTCGAGGTCCTTAAGAACTGCGTCAAGTGCCTTGGAGTTCTCCTTAGCCTCGCCAACACCGCAGTTGATAACGATCTTGTCGAGCTTGGGGATCTGCATGGGGCTCTTGTACTCAAACTTCTTCATAAGCGCGGGAGCAACCTCGGCTTTGTACATATCTCTAATTCTTGCCATAAGTCTCTACCTCCCTTAGATCTCCTGTCCGCACTTAGCGCAGACACGGATCTTCTTGCCGTCAACGACGGTATGCTTAACTCTTACGCCCTTATCGCACTTCTTGCAATAAAGAGCTACCTTAGACGCGTAGATAGCGCCTTCAGCATCAACGATTCCGCCTGCCTCACCCTGTCTTCTGGGCTTTACGTGCTTGTGGATAACGTTAACGCCTTCTACGAGGACCTTACCCTCCTTAGGGGAAACGGCAATTACCTTGCCCTTTGCGCCCTTGTCGTCACCGGAAAGAACTACGACTGTATCGTCTCTTTTGATATTCATTTTCGATACCTCCATTAAAGTACTTCGGGTGCGAGAGAGAGGATCTTGAGATAATCCTTCTCACGAAGCTCTCTTGCTACCGGGCCAAAAATACGAGTTCCCTTAGGGGTCTTATCTTCCTTGATGATTACCGCTGCGTTCTCGTCAAACTTGATGTAAGAACCGTCTGCACGCTTCAGACCGTGAGCACTTCTTACGATAACAGCCTTGACGACCTCGCCCTTCTTTACAACACCGCCGGGAGTAGCCTTCTTAACGCAAGCTACTACCACGTCACCGATGTTAGCGTATCTGCGGCCTGTTCCGCCGAGTACGCGAATGCACATCAGCTCTTTAGCTCCGGTGTTATCGGCAACCTTCATTAATGTTTGTTGCTGTATCACTTTACTTTCCTCCTGATTTCAATACGATTTTTGCCGTATTTACTGTATATGGTTTTGTGGAGCTAAATTATTTAGCTTTTTCGATTATTTCAACAATGCGCCATCTCTTGGTCTTGGAGAGAGGTCTTGTTTCCATGATCTCTACTCTGTCGCCTACGCCGCAGATGCTCTCTTCGTCGTGTGCGTGGACCTTGAGGGTACGCTTGATGATCTTGCCGTACTTCGGATGCTTTACGTTGTCCTCGATAGCTACGACTACAGTCTTGTTCATCTTATCGCTGACTACGGTTCCGACTCTTACTTTTCTAAGATTTCTTTCTTCCATGACTATTCCTCCTTACGCGTTTTTCTCTGAAAGGACTGTCATTACGCGTGCGATGTTGCGCTTGACTTCTACCATTCTCTGGGGGTTGTCGAGCTGGTTGATCGCATGCTGAAAGCGCAGATTGAAGAGCTCTTCCTTAAGTTCCTTGAGTTTTGCATTAAGCTCTTCAGCGCTCATTTTTCTAAGATCTTCTGTGAAATTCTTTGCCTTCATAGCTTATGCTTCCTCCTTTACTACGAACTTACACTTGATGGGGAGCTTGTGAGATGCAAGACGCATAGCTTCCTTTGCAACGTCCTCAGCAACTCCGTCCATCTCGAACATAACTCTTCCGGGCTTAACTACTGCTACCCAGTACTCAGGTGAACCCTTACCGGAACCCATTCGAGTTTCAGCAGGCTTCTCAGTGATAGGCTTGTCGGGGAATATCTTTATCCAGACCTTACCGCCTCTCTTGATGTATCTTGTCATCGCGATACGGGCAGCCTCGATCTGATTGCTTGTGATCCAAGCAGGCTCAAGTGCTACAAGACCGTAAGAACCGTTTGTAACCTTATTGCCGCTGGTTGCTTTTCCTTTAAGTCTGCCGCGCTGAACACGACGGTACTTAACTCTCTTCGGCATTAACATTATTTACGTCCTCCTTCTCTCGGCGCTCTCTCGCCTCTTGCGCCCTCGGGACGACGGCCGCGTCTCTCACCGTTGTTTCTGTTGTCACGGCGATCGTTGCGTCTGTTGTCTCTGGATGCGTTATCAGACGGTCTGTTTACCTCGTTAAGAACCTCGCCCTTGTATATCCATACCTTGACGCCGATCTTACCGTAGGTGGTGTTTGCTTCCCAGAAACCGTAATCGATGTCGGCTCTGAGAGTCTGCAGCGGGATAGTTCCCTCGTGATAGTGCTCGCTTCTTGCGATCTCAGCTCCGCCAAGACGGCCGCCGCAAGTGATCTTGATACCCTTTGCGCCAAGTCTCATGGTGTTTCTGATCGCCATCTTCATAGCACGGCGGAAAGCGACACGGCGCTCGAGCTGTGCAGCGATGTTCTCTGCTACGAGCTGTGCATCGAGGTCGGGCTGTCTAACCTCAACAACGTTGAGGGCAACGGGCATGCCTACCATCTTCTGAAGCTCGTTCTTGTACTTTTCGATCTCTGCGCCGCCGCGTCCGATAACCATACCGGGCTTAGCACAGTGAATGAATACGCGTACTCTCTGGCTGTCACGCTCGATCTCGATCTTAGGAACGCCTGCAGCCTGAAGCTCTTTCTTGAGGTACTTTCTGATATTGTAGTCGGATACGAGCGTATCGCCGAACTTTTCGTCCGAAACGAACCATCTCGAGTCCCAATTCTTAATTACGCCCACGCGCAAACCGTGGGGATTTACCTTCTGACCCATTAAGCTCTTACCTCCTTCTCTTAGTCTCTTTCCTTAACTACGATGGTTACGTGAGATGTTCTCTTGAGTATTCTGTCTGCGCTTCCCTTTGCTCTGGGCATGATTCTCTTAAGAGTCGGGCCGGGGCATACGAAGCACTCGGATACGTAAAGCTTTGTCTCATCCATCTCAAAATTGTTTACTGCGTTTGCGATTGCGCTTCCCAGCAGCTTTATGAGCAATTCAGAAGCAGCCTTGTTGGTGTTCTTGAGAATTGCCATTGCGGTTCCTGCATCCTTGCCTCTGATGAGGTCGAGAACGATCTTGACCTTGCGCGGGGAAATTCTTGCATATCTAAGGATTGCCTTTGCTTCCATTATGAATTATTCCTCCCTTGCTTATTTACCGTTGTTGGATGTCTTGGAACCTGCGTGTCCCTTAAAGGTTCTTGTAAGTGCGAACTCGCCGAGCTTGTGTCCGACCATATCCTCGGTTACGTATACCGGAACGTGCTTTCTTCCGTCGTGAACTGCGATGGTGTGTCCTACAAACTCAGGGAATATTGTAGATGCACGAGACCAAGTCTTAATTACTTTCTTCTCGTTCTTTTCGTTCATAGCACAGATACGAGCGAAGAGCTTCTCTTCAACGTAAGGTGCCTTTTTCAAACTTCTGCTCATTTATATTCCCTCCTTATTTAGCGTTTCTGCGTTTTACGATGAACTTATCTGTTCTTGCCTTCTTGTTTCTGGTCTTATAACCGAGAGCAGGCTTACCCCAAGGAGTTACGGGAGAAGGTCTACCGATAGGCGACTTACCTTCACCACCACCGTGAGGGTGATCACAGGGGTTCATTACGGAACCGCGGACTGTCGGGCGGATGCCCATATGTCTCTTCTTACCGGCTTTACCGAGCTTAACGGTGTCGTGCTCGATGTTACCTACCTGACCGATAGTTGCCTTACAGTCGAGGCGGATGATTCTAACTTCGCCCGAGGGAAGTCTTACCTGCGCGATGCCGTTCTCCTTGGAGATGAGCTGTGCAGCGACGCCTGCCGAACGAACGAGCTGTGCACCCTTACCGGGGTAAAGCTCAATGTTGTGAATGAAAGTACCAACGGGGATGTTCTCGATGGGGAGAGTGTTACCGGGCTTGATATCTGCGTCAGCACCCGTGTAAACTACGTCGCCGTCAGTAAGACCAACGGGAGCGATGATGTAGCTCTTTTCGCCCTCGGTGTTCTGAAGAAGTGCGATGTATGCGCTTCTGTTGGGGTCGTACTCGACACCGATTACGGTTGCAGGAAGCTCGCTGCTTCTCTTGAAATCGATGATTCTGTACTTAAGCTTGTTTCCGCCGCCCTTATGACGAACGGTGATTCTGCCGTAGCTGTTTCTTCCGGCGAACTTCTTCTTGGTGACAACGAGGCTCTTCTCGGGCTCAAACTTTGTGATCTCCTCGAAGGTCGGCACGCTCATATGTCTTCTCGCCGGTGTAGTAGGCTTATACTTCTTTGTAGGCATTACTTCTTACCTCCTACCATCAGTTAAGGCCGTCGAAGAACTCGATGGTCTTGGAGTCAGCTGTAAGAGTTACAACTGCCTTCTTCCACTCGGAAGTGTATCCGAAGTGTACGCCGAGTCTCTTGGGCTTCTTCTTCATGTTGATTGTGTTTACACACGCGACCTTTACGCCGAACAGCTCCTCGACTGCCTTTGCGATCTCGGGCTTGGTTGCGTTTGCAGCAACCTTGAAGGTGTACTTCTTGTCAGCGAGTTTGTCCATGCTTGCCTCGGTGATGATAGGCTTAATGATGATATCCTGTACCATTTTCATTATGCGTAAACCTCCTCAAGCTTTTCTACTGCTGCGCGGGTCATAACGACCTTCTCAGCATTGAGCACCTCGTAAACGTTGATGGTGCTCGAAAGAGTCGTAACGACTCCGGGAATGTTGGAGCAGCTCTTTACTACGAAGCCGTTGACCTCGGGAAGAACTACGAGAGCCTTCTGTGCTACGACAGCGGTTCTGGTCTTTCTCTCTCTTACTACCTGTCCGTCCTCAACGGTGGTTACCTTGTAGGACTTGGTAACTTCCTTCTGACAGCCGAGTGCCTTGAGCATCTTAGCCATCTCTGCGGTCTTGTAGGTGTCAAGAGTGATGTTGTCAACAACTACGAGCTCACCTGCTGCAACCTTAGCAGAAAGTGCGCTGAAGAGAGCAACTCTCTTGGTCTTCTTGTTCATAGCGAGTCTGTAATCTCTGGGCTTCGGGCCGAGAGCTACGCCGCCGTGTGTCCACTGAGGAGCGCGGGTCGAGCCCTGACGTGCTCTACCTGTACCCTTCTGTCTCCAGGGCTTCTTACCGCCGCCCGATACCTCGGTGCGAGTAAGAGTGGACTGTGTACCCTGTCTCTGATTCATCAGATAGGTTCTGACTGCGGCGTGGAGGACAGCTGCGTTTACTTCTGCGCCGAAAATAACATCGGACAAAGTCATCTCGCCGACTTCTTTACCGGTCATATCAACTACTTTAATATTAGGCATAGTTTATTTCCTCCTTCCGCTTATGCTTTAACCGAATCGCGAATGAATACGATTCCGTCCTTAGCGCCGGGAATAGCGCCCTTAACGGCGATCAGATTCTTTTCTGCGTCGATCTTTACAACCTTGAGGTTGAGAACGGTTACCTGCTCGTTACCGTACTGACCGGGCATCTTCTTGTTCTTGAAGATTCTTGCAGGGTCAATAACACCCATAGAACCGGGCTGACGGTGGATAGGTCCTGTACCGTGGGTCATTCTGAGGTGGTGGTGGTTCCATCTCTTGATAACGCCCGTGTATCCGCGTCCCTTTGTCATACCTGTTACGTCGACCTTGTCGCCTGCGGCGAAGGTATCGGCTGTAATGACATCGCCAACGTTGATCGCGGAAACGTCGTCAAGGCGGAATTCCTTGAGGTGCTTCTGATACTCTGTGTTAGCCTTCTTGAAATGACCTATTTCAGCTTTTGTGAGGTGCTTTTCTTTGACTGTGCCAAAGCCGAGCTGTACGGCATTGTAGCCATCTGTTTCGGCGGTCTTCTTCTGCGTTACTGTGCAGGGACCTGCCTGGATAACGGTTACCGGAATTACGTTTCCGACTTCGTCGAAGATCTGTGTCATACCGATCTTCTTACCGATAATACCCTTTTTCATTTTGTTTTTCCTCCTGTAAATTATTGGTTGACTGCTCGCATGTATTAACAGCCAACATGATTTACAAAGTTACCGAACTGCTTTTCGCATCGGCTGTTATCTTTGTTTTGGCGTGCCCGAAGTGCTTGATTTAGATTTTTACTTCGATCTCTACGCCTGCGGGAAGCTCAACGCTCATCAACGCATCAACGACCTTCTGGGAAGGCTTGATGATGTCGATAAGACGCTTGTGAGTGCGCATTTCGAACTGCTCACGGCTATCCTTGTACTTGTGTACCGCACGAAGAATGGTTACTACCTCTTTGTCGGTAGGAAGCGGGATAGGACCGGAAACTGCTGCGCCGTTTCTCTTTGCTACTTCAACGATCTTCTCTGCTGCTGCATCGATGAGTGTGTGATCGTAGCTCTTGAGTCTTACTCTGATCTTTTCCTTGACTGCCACCTGTTTTTACCTCCTGTAAGTATTTGCTTGCGATTCACATACGCGTATATAATAGATGTACGCCGTTTGCGGATCGCTGCAGGGGCACAGCTCTCAACACCGAGCCGTGTGTTTCTTTTCTACCCATTTAAAAATCCGAAAGCCCTCGCAAAGCACCTCACTGCTTAGGGATTCGGGTAAATGAGCAGACCTCCTCACACAGTCGTGCAAAGGAACTGCTTCGCCCGTTTGATCGGACATACTCCACGAAAATTACCTGTCGGATGTCAAGCTCCGACAGCAACCTCTCGCTTCAACGCATATCAAGCCTTATAATTTTACCATAACATCATTTATTTTGCAAGTATTATTTTTATAGAAATTTGTAGAAATTTAAACGCAATTTTTGTGTACTATGCACAAAAATCCGCTATTTTGTGTTAAAATAGGAGGTTTTTCACTACAGATTGTGGTGCTTTTAGAAAAAATCCCAAAAAATTTTATAAAAATCAAAAAAATTGACGTATTTTTCAAAAAAATACGTTTTTTATGAACAAAATATCCGCCGCAGCATAAAAACCTCGGCGGATAAGCTATAAATTTGCGTAAGTAAACAGGTCAATCAGATATCACTATCTTGTAATTTACATAAAAACAATCCTTTTCGTAAAATCTTTCACTCTCGGGTAGTGGATCGTTGCGTATAGCCGTGCACGCTGCCTCGTCAAGAAGTATCCGAAGCGTATTCTCGCCGACCAACTCGGTCTTGACAAGCTCGTTCTTGCCGCGGTCGATTCGGTATATCTTCGCCTTTTGCGCCTGACTCGCTTCATTGAAAACGATCTTCATCTCAAGCTCGTAGATAGTTGCCGATCTTCCGCCTTTGAAATGAAAGCTTCTTGAGAAAGCACTGTCATATACCGCCCAGATCTCCGATGATTCGAGCGCGGCACCCTTACCTCTCATTCTCGCGATGACCTCAAAATCCTTGGCGGGATCATCATCCTCGAACTCCCGTACCGTATGCTCCTTTCTGTACCACTCGTCATTGTAACCGTCCAAATTAAAATCACGGTTAACTATAAAGTAGAATACCCCGCCCTTTTCGACGGTCGACGCGAGCGGACCTTGAAAAGCATACATATTCACAGCGTACTGAACGTACGGAATTATAAGCGCGCACAGCAGTAATATGCTGAGTCTGCATTTTGAGAAGACTATCTTCAGCACCAAGGCAAGAGCGGCAAAGCCCAGCGAGGTATGCACCGCATATACCAACATTCCAAAGCTTCGCGGCAGAAATCCCGCGCCCGTATAATCGTCATACGCCATTTCAACGTCATAAATAAATATATATGTAAAGAATATTACGATAAGGAGCGCGAACGCAGGATACACGAATATCGGCTTAACCTTTTGAGTCGGCAAGCTCTTGATCTTCTTCAAGACATCTTTGACAACGCAACCGAAGGCAAAGCACAGGGTAGAAAAGACAAGGAAGCCGAATATCACCTTAAAAACGTAGGCAAGCGCATCGCCTTCAAGACCTTTATAGCTTTCGCCGTACTTAACATACCGCACGATCCGAGGTATCAAAGCTCCCGCCGTAGCACTTATAGCAAACAAGAGCGAATAGAGCGCCGTCGGGAGAATTACTCTTCCGCTACGCTTTTTAGCCCACATTCCGTAAAAAACGGCAAGCACAGGTGCGCTCAAGAGTGCCAGATCATTAGCCCAAAGCATTACACCGAGCATACATACGAAGAAAACAACAAATATAGGCAATAGTGCTATAACGAGCGCCTTTCCGCTTTTTACTGTAGGTCTTTCGTCTTTATTCTCGATATCCTCGATATCCACAACGTCCTCTGCAGCGACCTCGCTTTCACTCACCTCAACGCTTTCCCGAATATCCTCTTCTTTTTTAGAAAAGCGGTATTTTAATATGGGACGGCATATCAGCATAGCCACAGCCGCTCCGACAAGTGAGAGCAGCGAGGGTACTAAGCACAGTAACAAAAGCAAAGGAAGAGCAAAGACAAATGCGGCAAGCACCCCGGGATAAAACGAACCTATAGAAATTCCGATAATGAGAATTCCTACAGCCCCAAGCGAAGCCAGCACCGCCATATTCAAAAGAACGACCGTCGATATCTTTTTTACGATAAGATATTGCAGAGCACCGATAGCAGCCATCAGCACGGCGGTCACGATAAGCGCGATCCCTTTGATCTCAAGAAATTCATACAGCACAATGAACAAAACCGCGCACAGAACAAGTGCGAGATCCAGAAGTGCGCATAGCGCGATCTTAGCCTTTTTGCTTTTCATATCACTTCCCCCTTAGGTAGTTCTACTGTATATGTCGCCAAAAATCCCGAAAGGTTACGTCAAAATAAAGATTTCTTGAATTTATTTTAACACACCTATGAAATTTTGTCAATATCAATAATTTTGCGACGTATAAAATATAAATCATTGAGTCGTCGAGGACGCCGACCCCTACCGGTTTGTAGAAAATTGTTTCGAAGATAATTTCTCCTCATCCGTCGGCATACGCCGCCACCTCGACGTTTTGCTTGCAAAACTCGACACGTCGCTTGCGACATAGTCCCCGCTGGGGAAGGCTAAGGAAAAGCGCCACTTTCGGCAACAGCCGTGAGTGCAGATGTGATTTGATTACGACAAGGGTCGTCGAGGCGCCGACCCCTACAATTTGTGGGTGGTTGTTTGTAAGTGCGTAGCCGTGAGTGCCGAAGTGATTTGATTGCGACATCGGGAGCACCAAGGCGCTCCCCTACCGAAAATGTGGGAATTTGTTTCAAAGATAACAGCCGCACAAACATATAATTAAAATAAAAAGCTTTCACGGTAGCGATGAGCTGTCCGTGAAAGCTTCCTTAGAAAAATTACTCATTATAAAATTTTATCCGCATAAACCAACCTTGATGTTCCAAAAGAAATTCCCTTGCAGGAAGTTTTTTGGGTACCTTTTTTTCAAAAAAGGTACAAAATAAAACACCAAACCCAAACTAACTACTCTTCTTCACCCTGAACAAAAGCGTTCGGAGAGCGCGCAGGTCGAGTGGGATAAGCGGATAGAGATAATTGCGCTTTCCGTTAGCCGTGCTGTTCGTAGCTATCAATATTATAATAACAAGCATTCCGCCCGCATATCCCCATATGCCGAAGAGAGCGGTCAGCACAAGCAGAAGTATCCTCAAAAACTTTATGCTGTAGCCGAGCTCGTAGCTTCGCTGAGTGAAATTCGCTATAGCAACGAACGCCATATAGAGAATTACCTCGGGTATCAGCCAGCCGATATCCACCGCAAAATCGCCAAGAATCAGACCTCCGACGACCGAGAGCGAGTTGTTGAGCATATTCGGGGTATTGAGTGAGGCAAGCCGCAGAGCGTCGATTATAAATTCGACCAGCAACAGCTGAACGAAAATAGGCAATTGCCCCGTTTCCTTCGGCAAAACAAAACCGAGCCACGCGGGAACGAAATTCGGATAGCGGAGCATAAGATACCACGTTGGCGTTAAAACGAGCGTCAGAAAGAAAACGACGTAGCGAACTATCCGTATATACGTGCCCGTGAGCGGCGGAAAATAAAAATCGTTCGACTCCTGCATAAAATCGAATATCGTCGACGGCAGGACCATCACCTCGGGGCTGTTATCGATAATAATGAGCACACTTCCCTCGAGAAGCTGTGCCGCGGCGGCATCGGGACGCTCGGTCGTGCGTATTTTGGGAAACGGATTGTACCACCTGTGCTTGACTAAGCATTCCTTGAGCGACTCGTGCCCCATCACGAGCGCATCGGTGTCTATCGACGAGAGTTTTTTTGAAAGCTCCTTGACGTATTCCTTGTCGGCTCGGTCGTTCATATAGCAAAGCACTACGTCGCTGCCCGAGTCGCGCCCTATCTTGAAATACTGCATAGTAAGCTCGGGGTTTCTTATCCGTCGGCGTATGAGGGCGGTGTTGAATATCAAGGTCTCGACAAATCCGTCGCGCGAGCCTCGCATAACGCGGTCGCCCTCGGGCTCGGCGGTCTGACGCGCAGGATAGGTGCGCGTGTCGAGCAATATCGCTTCTGCTCCAAAGCTCGAGCCGAGTATGAGCGTGCCGCCCGACATCACCATATGGAGCATCTGCGAGAGATCAGCCGTCACGTCGGTCTCTATATACGGCAAACATTCCTCCATAAATTCGCGCGCCGTGTGCCTCAGTTTTTTCAGCGAGGTAAAATGCATCATCAGCTTCTGAAGCACGGTGTCCTTGGCAAATCCGTCTATAAAAAAGAGCGTCAATTCCCCGCTCTCGAGCACAAGCGTCTTAGTCAGCATATCAAAGCTGTCGGACGTACGCAAAAGGCGAGTAACGAGCGCAAGATTTGAGCGGTAATCTTCGCTCAGCACAGCCGACGTTACGGTATCTTTTTTCTTCATTATATATATAGCTCCCCGTTTTGTATTTTCTGAGCTTAGTTTGTGCAGATATAAGACAAAAATACACTTAACGGGATAATAAAATAAACAGTGTTCCGGTTCAGCCCCAAAACATAAGATCTTTTGCCCGCTTTTTCTTTTTACAGCGCAAGCGAAAAAGAAAAAGCTAACAAAAAGAAAACGCCAAAAAGGATTTCGCTCGTTGCGACGAGCGACAAAGGCTCTGCCTTTTGAAACCGCAAACTTTTAAAAAAGTTTGATCAAAACTTTCAAAACTATACCGACAATACAATAAAATAAAAGCTTTCACGGTGGCGATGAGCCGTCCGTGAAAGCTACATTAGAAAAATTACTAATTATAAAACCTTATCCGCATAAGCCAACCTTGATGTTCCAAAAGAAATTCCCTTGCAGGAAAGTTTTTGGCGCCACCTTTTTTCAAAAAGGTGGCAAAAAAACACTTTACAAAACAATATATTTCGGCAATCCGCGTTCGTATTCGGGATAAGCCTCGCCCTCGATAAGCGGGAGGATATACTCACAGCACGCATCGGTTATGTGGTTGCCCTCGGCATTGATATACTCGTCGGGCACGCATCTTACCGCATTGGCTATCTCGCTGACCTTCTTATGCTTTATCTCATATACGTAGGGAGTGCTCGAAATTCGCTCAAAGAGCACCATCTCGCCGCTCACGCCCTCGTCAGCCGCAACGCGTACAGCCTCAGCTCCAATAGCCACAGACTCGTCAAGATCGGTCTTTGAAGCTATGTGAGCACCGCATCTCTGAGGCAGATTAAGCTCGACAGAGCGCACCTTGCAGCCAAATTCAGCCTTGACGGCAAGCTCGAGAGCCTTTGCCGTGCCCGCAAGATATTTGTGACCGAAAACGTCGGTGCTTCCGCTCTGAGTGCCCTCGCCAACGTAGCGTCCGTCGGCAAAGCGAATACCCTCGGAGACCGCCACGACTATATTCGGGTGCTTTTCAAACGCAGTCCTCAACGACGCGAAAAACTCTTCCATAGAAAAGTCTCTCTCGGGCAGATATACAAGATCGGGCGCGTCTATTCCAAGAGCCTTGCCAACGCCCGCCGACGCCGTGAGCCAGCCCGCGTCCCGTCCCATTACCTCGACTATCGTGACCGCCTTGGTGGTATATACCGCGCAGTCGCGCACTATCTCGGTCATTACCGTCGAAACGAACTTCGCCGCAGAGCCAAAGCCGGGTGTATGATCGGTCGCAACGAGGTCGTTGTCTATCGTTTTCGGAACGCCCATTATGCGAATGTCGTAATCCTTCTTTGCCGCATAGACCGAAAGCTTTGCAACGGTATCCATAGAGTCGTTGCCGCCTATATAGAAAAAGTATCTGATATCGTACTTTTTGAATATCTCGAATACCTTCTCAAAAAACGCCATATCCTCCGCCTTTTCGGACTTGGGATCGGGAAGCTTTTTACGGCAAGAGCCGAGCGCTGCCGCGGGAGTGTGTATAAGCATATCCAGCTTGCTTTCGTCAAGGAAGATATCTCCGAGGTCGACAAGGCGCTCGGCAAGCATTCCTTCGATGCCGTTTCTCATTCCGTACACAGTCTTTATCGCACCGTTTGAAAGCGCACCCTTGATAACGCCCGCAAGCGTTGCATTGATAGCCGCAGTAGGCCCTCCCGACTGTCCGACTATCGCATTTCCAATAAGTTTTCCGTTCATTTTTACCTCCGAAAATTTTTGGGGGATATTATCTTTTAGCGTTTCTCTGCATAATATTTATAACCGTCTTTTTTAAGGAGAACGCTATGGTCTCAAGTATACTTTCTTTATTTTCAAGCTTTATCCACTTTATTCTCGGGCTTAACACACCGCAAAGCTACCCTCCCCCGCTGTCAAGCGAGCAAGAAAAGCGGCTGTTCGCAAAGCTCGGAAACGGCGGTGAGGAGAGCCGCGCGGCGCGCGAAAAGCTCATACTTCACAACCTGCGCTTAGTATCTCACATAGTTCGAAAATACTACGCGACCGCCAAAAATCAGGACGATCTCGTATCTATCGGCACTCTCGGGCTCATAAAGGCTGTCGACAGCTTTCGTTCGGGAAGCGGCGCGCGCTTTGCCACATACGCTTCAAAATGTATCCAAAACGAGATACTTATGCATTTCCGTTCGCAGAAAAAGCTTGCCGCCGAGGTATCTCTTTGCGACACTATCGACGTTGACCGCGACGGAAATCCGCTCACCTATATGGACGTTGTGAGCAGCGAGGAATCTCTTGAATACGAGATATCGCAAAAGCTGACGGGAGCACGTGCGATAAAGCTCGTGAACAGCGCGCTTGACTCGCGCCAGCGTCAGATAATCGTTATGCGCTACGGTCTTGGCGGCAGATCGCCCATGACGCAAAAGCAGGTCGCAGAGCGTCTCGGCATCTCGCGCTCGTACGTGAGCCGTATCGAAAAAAGCGCGCTTGAGTGCCTTCGCACCCTGTTTTATCAATAATATTCATCTGAATAGGGGCAAAAGTTTGAGCTTTTGCCTCTCTTTTTAGTTCTTTAGCGAGTGTATCGGCGCAGGAATTCTTCCGCCGCGCGCAATAAAGTCGGCGCAGGAATATTCGCTCAGCTTCATTATCGGCGCATAACCGAGAAGTCCGCCGAACTCGACAGACTCACCAACTCCCTTGCCGTACGCGGGGATAACTCTTACCGCGGTAGTCTTGGTGTTGGCAACTCCTATAGATATCTCGTCCGCGATAATTCCGCAGATGGTAGATGCGGGCGTGTCGCCGGGAACTGCGATCATATCGAGTCCTACCGAGCAGACCGCCGTCATAGCCTCAAGCTTTTCGATAGAAAGCGCGCCTATCTCGACGGCATCTATCATTCCCGCGTCCTCGGATACGGGAATAAATGCACCCGAAAGTCCTCCGACGTGCGAGGAAGCCATAACTCCGCCCTTCTTAACGGCATCGTTGAGCATAGCAAGCGCCGCCGTAGTTCCGTGAGTTCCGCATCTCTCAAGTCCCATTCCCTCAAGTATATGAGCCACCGAGTCGCCTACTGCGGGTGTAGGAGCGAGCGAGAGGTCGACTATTCCAAAGGGAACGCCGAGTCTCTTCGACGCCTCCGTGGCAACGAGCTGACCCATTCTCGTAATCTTGAACGCGGTCTTCTTGATAACGTCGGCAAGCTCGGAAAAATTGCAGTTGCCCGCGCGCTTTATAGCCGAGCTTACGACTCCGGGACCCGAAACACCGACGTTTATTACGGTCTCAGCCTCGCCTACGCCGTGGAATGCTCCCGCCATAAAGGGATTATCCTCGGGAACGTTCGCGAACACGACGAGCTTTGCACAAGCCATCGAGTCGTTGTCACGCGTGAGATACGCCGCTTTTTTGATTATATCACCCATCATAGCGACGGCATCCATATTGATGCCCGCCTTGGTCGAGGCAACGTTTACCGACGAGCAGACGCGCTCGGTCGAGGCAAGCGCCTCGGGGATAGAGACTATAAGATTACGCGCATTCTCGGTAAAGCCCTTCTGGACCAGCGCGCTGTATCCGCCGATAAAGTTGATTCCGAGCGTATGCGCGGCGCGGTCAAGAGTTTTTGCTATCTTGACGTAGTCCTCGGGGGTATATCTGCCGCCGACCAGCGAGATAGGGGTCACGGAAACGCGCTTATTTATTATCGGAATACCGTATTCCTTTTCGATATCGCATCCGACCGAGACCAATTTTTCGGCTCTTGAGGTTATCTTATCGTATATCCTGTCGCAGACAGTATCAACGCTATCCGAGGCACAATCATAAAGAGAGATACCCATTGTTATCGTTCTGATATCAAGGTTCTCCTCTTTTATCATATTTATCGTTTCAAAAATATCCTGTGCACTGAGCAGATTCAAAGCAGTACCAACCTTTCTGCACTCAGATACGGTGCATAGAATTGAA
>SVSY01000056.1 GCA_015064065.1 Oscillospiraceae bacterium | reverse complement strand
CGCTTGAGAAGAATATTCACGTTATCAGCGAATGTACCTCTAACGCGACTATGGCACAGGGCGTAGCTCTCGTGCGCGCGGCAGAGAAGAGCAAGGCTTTTTATATGCTTGCGGAGAACTATCCGTATATGAAGCACAATCAGGAGATACGCAAGATATACAGAAACGGAAATCTCGGAAGAGTTCTGTTCGGCGAGGGGGAGTACAACCACCCCTTCAATCCCCACAACCTCAAGGAGCTCAAGGCTTTGCGCCCGAACTCTAAGCACTGGAGATACAATATCCCCCGTACCTACTATATCACCCACTCATTAGCTCCTCTCGTATACATCACGGGCTCCCGTCCTCAGAAGGTCACTGCTTTCCCCATTGCGCTTGATACCCCTATACAGTACGACAGAGGTATAACCTACGGCGTGCTTGAGAGAGCGGCTATCGTTATTACACAGAACAACGACGGCTCGGTATTCCGCGTAACAGGAACTGCGTCTTTCGGCGGACACGAGTGCTCGACAAGAGTCTGCGGAGAGAAGGGACAGATGGAAAATCTGCGCGACGGCTCGCACAGAGTGGCAATACATTACAATAGCTGGGATAAGCCCGAGGAGCTTGAGTCCAACGAGATAAGCTATGTTCCCGAGTGGCCCGAGGACGAGCGCGAGCTTATCGAGCAGGCAGGACACGGCGGCGGAGATTTCTTCGTTATCCGCGAGATGTTCAAGGCTATCAGAGAAAACAAGAAGCCCGAGTTTGACGAGTATTTTGCTACGACTCTTGCGTCGGTAGGTATACTCGGACACAGAAGTATGCTTGAAGGCGGCACGTCTTACGATATTCCCGATTTCCATAAGGAAGAGGACAGAGTAAAGTACGAGAACGATACGCTCACTCCCTTCTACGGCTCTGACGGAAGCAAGCCGACCATACGCCCGTCCAATCACAGCATCAATTTCTCACCCGAAGAAATGGCGAGATACGACGCCGCTATGGCAGAGATCGAATAACAAAATAAGCCACTGCACAGAGCAAAAAGGAGACAAAGCAATGAAATACACCTTTTTACGTTATCCCGAGGGAAGATGCAAGGCGGTAACGCTCAGCTACGACGACGGCGCGAAGGCTGACGAGCGCTTTACCGACGTGATCAATAGCTACGGACTCAAGTGCACCTTTAATCTTATCGGCTCGCGCGTTGAGAGCAACAAGGATATGGATAACGATTTTATAAGACGCGAGGTGCTCGCAAAGGGTCACGAGATAGCAAACCACGGCTATTGGCACAAGGCGCAGGACAGCGTGCGCGAGCTTGAGGGACTTCGCGATCTGCTCGATTCGCGCTGCTCACTTGAGCGCGAGTTCGGCATCATCGTCAGAGGTATGGCATATCCCGACAGAGCGATAAATCGAAAGTGTCAGCCGCAGAGCTATGAGACTATCAAGCAGAGACTTCGCGAGGTGGGAATAGTTTATTCGCGCTCGCTCAATAATGACAACGATGATTTTATGCTTCCTGACGATTGGTACGAGTGGATGCCGACAGCTCACCACAAGAATCCACGCATTTTTGAGTTTATAGATAAATTTCTGAGCTTTGACGTAGACTCTCTTTACGAGGCGAGCAGATACCCCAGACTGTTTTATATGTGGGGTCACGCGTTCGAGTTTGACAGAGCGAACGATTGGGACAGGCTCGACGCTATTTGCGAGAAGCTGGGCGGACACGGCGATATCTGGTACGCGACGAATATGGAGATATACGAGTACGTCGAAGCATACCGCTCGCTCGTTTACAGCGCGGACGGCTCGATGGTTTACAATCCCACGCTTATTACGGTGTGGTTCTCTTACGACGGAAAGCTCTTGTCTGTAGCTCCGGGCGAGACGAAGAGATTGTAAGGGTTAGTTTTGTTTTGGATGTTTTTTGCTACCTTTTTGAAAAAAGGTAGCAAAAAACTTTCTTGCGGAATAATTTTTACTATCAAGCTTTATATCTGTAATATTTATCTTTTTATGGCGACTTAATAAGCAAACAAACTTAAAGGAGAAATGACGATGAAAAAGAAAATAATATCCTTTATGTGCTTATCGGCGCTCTGCGCACTGCTTATTTGCGGCTGTAGTGAGAATGTTGACCTTGACGAGACCGATGGGGTTATCGGGACAGAAGCAACAGAAAAAGCTACGGAAAAGCAGACCGAAAAGGCTACCGACAGCAAAAAGCCGAGCACGGACGATAATGATATTAAAAATATAAACGGCAAGACTCCGAGAGAATGCTTTGAAGCGTTTTTGGCGGATTATTCGAGCGCGACAGATTTTGATATTAAGATAGAAAACACTACGTATATTGACGAAACGCAATCCTATAAGGAGTCCTACAACTTGAAGCTGAGCGGTGAGGAGCTTTATATGCTTCAAACCGGTGAGACACGCATGGAGGTGTGGTACGTTGACGGAATGCTGTACGTTCAAGCAGGTGCAGAAAGAGTAAAGGCAGAGACGGACATTGAGGAATATTTCGGCGCAGACCTTGTCGAAATGCTTACCTCAAGTATTACCGACGAATTGCACGACGTATATTTGCGAAAGCTCGATGCGGCAAGGATACACAAAACGGGCGGCGGATATTACGTTCAGATAGATATTTCCGCGCAAGAAGCCGTGCAGATGGACAGGGGAGAAGAGGCATTCAGCGATCAGATAGTCTTTGACGAGACGGGAAAGGTAACTGCGATATTTTCCTCTTACGAGCAGTATATTCTGCGCGTGACATTTAACTCCTTGGGCGAGCCCGTAGAGATAAGCGCGCCCGAGAATGCTGACGATTTTGAGTATGTCTATATGGGAACTGAGAAGGATCCCGAGGCATATGAAAGCTTTGTTCAGCTTTGCAATACGCTCAAAAATGCAGAAAAGTATAAGTGTGAGATATATTTCGACGGAAAGCCGCGCCATGTTTATCAGTTTGACGGAGAAAACAAGTATTGGGTAAAGGGGGGATCTCCCGGAAGCGAGCGGTGGCTCGTCGATAATAAGGCTTATTATCTGACAGACCATTGGATATATACGGGCGAGGAAGCGACAAAGGACTTTTTGAACGGCTTTGACGAGATAGATAACACGCTTTATTACGCGAGTCTTATAGTTGATATCGAAGATATGGAGTACGTGATTTCCTACGAGGACAAGAATGGAAACAATGTCGTCGAGCTTGCGTATTATTACGATGACGGCGAGTGGAGGGACGTTTATACGTATACCTTTGATCCCACGGCTCAAACGGAAATTATGATCAATATCCTCTCGTTCCAAAACGGTATTCTGACCGGCGAGATCGATTATTGCTTTACCGATATCAACAGCGACAGCTTGGAGATAGAAGCTCCGAATTTATAAAATTAAAGTTTTTGACCGAAATTTTAAAAGCTCTGTAATATTTATCCTTTTTTAGCGACTTTATAGACGAACAAACTTAAAGGAGAAATGACGATGAAAAAGAAACTTGTATTGCTTATATGCTTTTTAGTGCTGGGTGCACTGCTTCTTTGCGGCTGTGATATTTCGGTCGATATCGACGACGAGCCTAAGACCGACGTGACCGAAGCGCAAGAGACCGAGAAGCCTACTGAGAAGCCTACCGAGAAGCCTACAGAAAAGGCGACCGAAGAAAAGAAGCCGAACAAAGAGCCTGAGAACAACGAGCCCGAGAAGGTCGACTCGATAAACGGCAAGAGCGCTTCACAGATCGTTGAGAAGTTCTTTGAGGACTATTCATCGGCTAAAAGCTTTGATATGATCATAAACGATTGCACCGTCATCGACGACGAGCCCTACGAGATGCATATGGAGCTTAAGATATCGGGAGACGATATCTATATGCTGATGAGTGAGGACGGCTTCGATATGGAGATATGGGGCGTTGACGGTATGCTCTACATTGACAACGACGGAGAAAAGCTGAAAACACAAGCCGACATCAACGACTATTTCGGCGAGGAATTTGTCGAGATGCTCGTTGGCAATATGCCGACCGAGCTTCATCGGATATACAAGAACAAGCTTGATGCGGCAGAGGTGACCTTCAACGGTATGAGCTATTCCTTCACGGTGACTTTCTCCTATGAGGAAGCGCTTGAGATGGCGGAGGACAAGGAGACAGAAGAGGAAGTATGCGGATTTAGCGAGACCTATGTAGTTGCGTCTGACGGCACGGTCAAGGCAATACTCAGCGACTACGAGAACGGATCTTCTTCAAGCGTAGAGCTCAATTCCTACGGCAAGTCGGTCAAGATATCCGCGCCCATCAATCCCGACGATTTCGAGGAGGTCGAGATCGACGAGGGCGGTGACTACGACGATGAGGTAGACCCCGAGGCTTACGCGTTGTATTACGATCTTTGCGTGCTTCTTAAATCTGCGGATACCCTTGTGTTGATCTCGCAGGATGAAGAGTCACTCGCGAATTATACGGTCACCGGAGATAACAAGTACGTTATGGGTCTTGGCGACTCACGTTTCGAGGCTTGGATCGTTGACGACAGAGCCTACGCTCTTTCGGGCGGTAGCTTTTCCGTGATAGACGAGACTGTTACCGACGGTTTTTACGAGTACTACTTTGAATCGATAGAAGAATACCTTACCTATGCTTACGAATGGAACGATATCGAGTGGATGTCGTATATCTATTCCTATGAGGATGATCTCGGAAATACCATTATCGAATTCGAGGTCTCGCGCGGCGGTAATTTCTTTGACAAGTGCTATACGTATACTGTCAGTAACGAGGGAAGAACCATAGAGGTCGATATCTGGTATTTTAGTGGCGAGGATTTTATGGGCTCGATGTATTACCGCTTTGACTGTATCAACGACCCAGACCTCACTATCGTTGCTCCTCTGTGATAGAAGTTGATTTGTTTTGGTGTTTTTTGCTACCTTTTTGAAAAAAGGTAGCGCCAAAAACTTTCTTGCGGAATAATTTTTACTATCAAGCTTTATATCTGTAATATTTATCCTCTTTTAACGACTTTATAGACGAACAAACTTAAAGGAGAAATGACGATGAAAAAGAAACTTGTATCGCTTATATGCTTTTTAGTGCTGGGTGCACTGCTTCTTTGCGGCTGTGATATTTCGGTCGATATCGACGACGAGCTTAAGACCGACGTGACCGAAGCGCAAGAGACCGAGAAGCCTACTGAGAAGCCTACTGAAAAGGCGACCGAAGAAAAGAAGCCGAACAAAGAGCCTGAGAACAACGAGCCCGAGAAGGTCGACTCGATAAACGGCAAGAGTGCGGCAGAGATAATTGAAAAATTCTTTTCGGATTATTCGAGCGCAAAAAGCTTCGATATGTCGCTCTATACCGCTACTATCGTGGAAAATGAGCCTATCGAGGAGCACATTGAGCTCAAGATCGGCGGAGAGGACATCTATATGCTGATGGAAGCCGACGGCTTCAAGATGGAAGTGTGGTACGTCGACGGAATGCTCTATGCCGACAACGACGGCGAAAAATTCAAGGCGCAGACCGACGTGGACAACTATTTCGGCGAGGGGTATCTCGATATGCTTACTTCTACTATCCCCGACGAGCTTCACGAGATATACAGAGAGAAGCTTGAAGAAGCCGAGATAACCTTCAACGGCACAAGCTATTCCTTTAGCGTAAGCTTCAGTGCACAGGAAGCTTACGAGATGGCAGATATTGATGAAGAGGAGCTTGACGAGCTTACAGAGGCGATCGTTGGCTTCAGTGAGACCTACGTCGTAGCTGCTGACGGAAAGGTCAAGGCGATACTCAGCGATTACGAGGACGGAAATTGCGCTAAGGTCGAGCTTGAGTCCTACGGCGAGCCCGTAACGGTAAGCGCGCCCAAGAACGCAGCCGAGTTTGAAGAGGTGGAGGTCGACGAGGGCGGCGACTACGGCGACGTTGACCCCGAGGCGTATGAGCTTTACGTTGGAGTTTGCGAGTTTCTTGCGAATGCAAGCAGCTTTGCGCTTGAGATGGAACTCCGTAATAATCTTGGGCTAGGGCAGCTTATATTCTATCAGGTTGACGGTGAGGATAAATACCTGGGGGTCATTCAGGAGCATTCTTATGATAGGTGGATAGTTGACGGCATAGGTTATGCTTGCGCTGATACATATCCGCTACATAAGGTAGATATAAGAGATGCAAGTTTTATTTCCCCTTTTGAAGACGTAGAATATAATCTTTTAACATGCACCACGGTGATAGATTCCGAGGAGATGGCGTATATGTATGCCTATGAGAACGAATACGGAAATACTATAGTCGAATTTGAAGTCTTGGAGACTGGTGAATATTATGTTTATATGTTCAATAACGAGGTAGGCAACGGTGTAGAGGTCACCTACGTCGGATACGACGAGGACGGCGAAGTCTATGAAGAGATAACGTACTGGTTCACCGAGTTCAATAATGAAGACTTTGAGATAGTTGCGCCGCTTTGACCAACTAAAAAAGAAACAATTAAGTGTTCTCGGCATAAGCTGTCGGGAACACTTTTTTTATGTTTGGTCGTTGGGGAAGGTGTGTAGCCGTGAGAGACATAAAACCTCTTGCCCGCTTTTCTCTTTGACGCAAAAGGTGCAAAGAGAAAAGCTAAGCAAAAGAGAAACACCGTAAAAGGATTTCGCTCGTTGCGACGAGCGACCGCCGTTTCGTCGGCGGCTCTCGACAAGCTTTTGAAAAAGCTTGAGCAAAACTTTCGATGTTTATGTCAGCAATACAATAAAATAAAAAGCTTTCACGGTAGCGGTGAGCTGTCCGTGAAAGCTACATTAGAAAAATGACTTATTATAAAATCTTATCCGCATAAACCAACCTTGAACTAAAAATTCCTTTATTCAAGTTCTTTGGTGTTACCTTTCTCGAAAGAAAGGTAACAAAAAAACCGATAAAAAACTATCTTATCCTTACAAGGCGGGCAAGTGCTGATGAGAGCGAGGTGCAGAGGGCGTCTATATCCTCTGCCGTAGAATATTCCGAAAAGCTGATGCGAAGCGAGCAATCTGCCTCTGCAGGCGAGAGTCCGAACGCTACGAGCGGGCCGCTGACCGACTTTGAATGTGACGAGCAAGCCGAGCCGCTCGAGACGAAAACACCGTCAGCCGAGAGAAAATGGAGCATAGTTTCGCTCTTTATTTTAGGCAGAGTGATATTTATGATATGGCTGACGCGCGCGCCCTTTGGCTGATTGACGCGCAGACCGAGTGCGGTAAGCTTCTCGTATGCGTAGAGATACAGCGACTCAAGGTGCTCGGCATTTTGCGCGCGGCGAGGAAGGATATCGCGGACAGCCGCGCCGAACGCCGCTATACCGATAGTATTTTCCGTGCCCGAGCGCATACCTTTTTCCTGACCGCCGCCGTAGATAAAGGGAACTATCTTCTTTTTCTTCATCATATCGGCAGATACGTAAAGTCCGCCGACACCCTTAGGCGCGTGGAGCTTATGCGCGCTCACGCTTACGAGGTCCGCACCAAGCGACGAGGGCGAAAACTCGAGCTTCATAAATCCCTGAACGGCATCGCAGTGCGTGATAGCCTCGGGATATCGTGCCTTTATACGCGAGAACGCGCTCTCGATATCGTATCTTGCGCCCGTCTCGTTGTTGACGAGCATAAAGGACGCCAAAAATATCTTTTTATCAAGAGCGGCGTCGAGCGCGTCAAGGTCGAGTATTCCGTCACGCGTGGGTATCTTTACTATCTCAAACCCCTCGCGAGCAAGCTGATCTGCTGTATTTTTTACCGAGGAATGCTCGGAGTCGCTTATAAGTATCCTCGTAGCGTCGCGTCTTTCCTTGGCGTGTGCGCTTCCGAAGAGTGCAAGCGCGGTCGCCTCTGTTCCCGACGAGGTAAAGAAGAATTCTCCCTCGCGTGCTCGAACGCCGAGTGCTGTAAGGACAGCCTCTCTCGCGCTCTTCAGCTCAAGCTCGGCAGCCTGACCGAGCGAGTGGAGCGAGGAGGGGTTTCCGTAGACCTCGAGCATCTGCGATATCTTTTGCTTGACGGCGGGCGAGAGCGGAGTCGTCGCGCTGTTGTCAAGGTATATTTCTTTTTTGTTTTCCATAAACTTCTCTTTTCGTGATATCAACGAAATCTGAACTCGTCGAGCATCTTGTTGACGTCTCCGATATGCGTGTCAAATCTGTCTGCGTGGGCGGTGTAGGTTATCGAATATGCAAGGTCGTTGTAGATGAACACGGTCTGCATTATTTTTATCTCAGTCTCGCCGTGGAACGCCTTGTAGGTGAAGGATACTGCGTTTATGTCGTGCACCTTCCGTTCCGCGCGTGAGATAAGCTCGTAGCCCGAAAGCTCCTTTTTGTATTCTTCCTCGCAAAATTCAAAATATTTGTCAACGGTCATCTCTGCAGAGAGAGAGTAAGCTGTAACAGTAACGTTGGGGCGGCTTGGTTCGGGATAGTATGCCGATGAAAATCCGTCCGAGAGATTCGTTACCCACGAGCTTGGAACGTAGAAGCGGTATTCGAGGTCACCCGATGCGATCTTCATTCCCTCGGGAGTGCGCTTGTCTGTAACAACTTCGTTAAAAACGTCTCCTTCGCAGAGTACGAATTCTGCACGTATCCTCTCAAAGCTTTCGGCATATTCCTCAAAAGCCGAGCTTTCGCAGTAGAAGGAGAGCATAACGAAAACACCGTCGTGTTGAGCTATATACTGTATCGTCTTTGCCTTCGAGGTCACCTTCTCGCCGTTTTGCTCGGACTCACGGTCGAAATCGTATTCGATACGCTCAGCTTTGGCATCTTTGCCAAGCTTTGAGGTCTTGCGCTCGTAAGAAAATTCCGCGTCGTCGGTGCTAAGCTCGGCTATATACGAGTCAACGAAGCTCTCAAGCGTTTCGTCTGCACTCTTGGGGGTATAATATCTCGCGGTGGCGATAACGTTAAGTCCGTAGTAAGCCGACGAGATACCGCTGTCGCAATTGTCGGTCCAGCCCTCAGGAACGTAGAGAATAAAGGGCTCGCCGTCTATCGTTGCCGAAAACATTCCGTCGGGGATACCGTCGTCAGAACAGCCTGTGAAGGCTACGGCACAAAGAAGCACGCAAAGAAGCGCGCAGATAAGCTTTTTTGTCATTTTATGTCCTCTTTTCTTGCGAAAAATTTCTATCCATAATAATGATATCAAAAAATATCTCTGCTATCAAGCGTTAATTTGTTAATTTTTATGTTTTCAAAAAATTTTTAAAAATATTGAAAAAATCTCTTGACAAAATCGTGAAAAGGTTATATAATATGGTGTGGTTAGCCGAGGCTAACCAAAGAGGCTGTCAAGGAGAACGAGTTATGAATTTGCGCGAGGCTGAAGAGGGAAGAGAATACGTTATCGAGAGCATTCTCACTGACGACGAAGAGCTCAATGCATTTCTTTTTTCGCTTGGTTGCTACAGCGGCGAGCCTATAACCGTGGTCAAGCGCAGAAAGAGCGGTTGCGTTATTTCTGTAAAAGACGGAAGATATAACATCGATTCCGAGCTTGCCGAGGCTATCATCGTCGGTTAAAATAATCCTTGGATTATTTTTTTGACGTTCGGTTAGCCATAGCTAACTCCGACGAAACGAAGGTAATTATTAAATTAAATTATATAAATCAGAACAGGAGGATCTCATATATATGAGGATCGCACTTGCAGGCAATCCCAACAGCGGAAAGACGACGATGTACAACTCGCTTACGGGAAAAAACGAAAAGGTCGGAAACTGGGCGGGCGTTACCGTTGACAGCAAAGCACACCCGATCAAAAAGAGTCTTTACAAGGGAAAAGAGGAGCTTATCGCCGTCGACCTTCCCGGCGCGTATTCGATGTCGCCCTTCACGTCCGAAGAGAGCATCACCAGCGCATACGTAAAGAACGAGCACCCCGATGCGATCATAAATATCGTGGACTCGACCAACCTCAGCAGAAGCCTTTTCTTCACGACACAGCTTCTCGAGCTCGGTATCCCTATGGTAGTCGCTCTCAACAAAAACGACGTAAACTCCAAGAAGGGCAACAAGATCAACGTTGAAGAGCTCTCAAAAAAGCTCGGCTGTCCCGTAGTGGAGACTGTCTCGACCACGGGCGAGGGCATTGAGAACGTGGTAGCCGCCGTAGTCGGAGTAGTCGGCAAGGAACAGTCTGCTCCCTATTCTCAGGGCGAGGTGGATCTTGGTGACAAAAAGGCGGTAGAGGCTGCCGACAGAAAACGATTTGAGTTTGTAAACGGCATCGTAAAGGACGTTGAAAAGAGAAAGACGCTCACAAAGAACAAGAACGCGCAGGACAAGATAGACGCAGTCCTCACTAACAAGTGGGCGGGTCTTCCCATCTTCGCCGTTATAATGTTCCTCGTGTTCCAGATATCTCAGGCGTGGCTCGGTCCTTGGATAGCTGAGGGTCTTGTGTTCAACGAGGGCGCGGAAAACGAGTTCGCTATCCCCGGTCTCGTAACGCTCATCGAGCTTTTCGGTGAGTGGGTCGGCGGACTTATGGAGGGCGCAGATCCGCTTCTCACCTCTATAATCGTTGACGGTATCATCGGCGGTGTCGGCGCGGTCGTCGGATTTTTGCCCTTGGTAATGGTAATGTATTTCCTCATCGCATTGCTTGAGGATTGCGGATATATGGCGCGCGCTACCGTCGTGCTCGACCCCATCTTCAAGAAGGTCGGACTTTCGGGTAAGTCGGTAATTCCTTTCGTTATAGGCACGGGCTGTGCTATCCCCGGCGTTATGGCTTGCCGTACTATCAGAAACGAGCGCGAGCGCAGAGCTACCGCCATGCTTGCACCCTTTATGCCCTGCGGCGCGAAGCTTCCCGTTATCGCACTTTTCGCAGGTGCATTCTTTGACGAAGCGGCGTGGGTCGGAACGCTTATGTATTTCGTGGGTATATTTATCATTCTTGTCTGTGCGCTGATCGTTAACAAGATCACGGGAAGCAAGAAGAAGTCCTACTTTATTATGGAGCTCCCCGAGTACAAAGCCCCCAGCTTCCCCAAGGCACTCTTTTCGATGTGCCAGCGCGGTTGGTCCTATATAGTCAAGGCGGGTACTATCATTCTCGTTTGTAACTTTGCGGTCCAGCTTATGCAGTCGTTCGGTTGGAACTTCCGACCCGTTGAGAATGCAAGCGAGTCTATTCTCGCTACCGTCGCTACTCCCTTTGCTTATTTCTTTGCTCCCATCGTAGGTGTCGTTGCCTGGCAGCTTGCGGCGGCGGCGATCACAGGATTTATCGCAAAGGAGAACGTCGTCGGTACACTTGCCGTCTGCTTTGTCGGACTTGAGAATCTTATCGACACCGAGGAGCTCGCTCTTATGGAGGGCGCGGGCGGCAGTGTCGCATCGGTAATGGCTATTACCAAGGTCGCGGCTCTCGCTTATCTTATGTTCAACCTCTTTTCTCCCCCCTGCTTTGCGGCTATCGGTGCGATGAACGCCGAGATGAAGAGTGCAAAGTGGCTTTGGGCAGGCATCGGACTTCAGATGGGAGTCGGATATTCGCTCGGATTCCTCGTATACTTCTTTGGTACTCTCTTCACGGGTGCGAACTTCGGTCCTGTTTGGATGTCGATCTTGGGTTGGGCGGTAGTTGCTCTCTTTGTGGCAGTTCTCGCTGTTCTCATTATAAGAAAAAACAAGCAGCTCAAGGCTGAAGAAGCTCTTGAAGCCGCTTCGAAAAATAAAAAGAAAGAAACTGTAAACGTTTAAGGTACCGTTATGCAACCTGTTGATATTATAGCTATCGCCGTTATTCTGCTCGTCATAGGCGCGGCTACATTTTATATAATCAAGGCTAAAAAGAGCGGTAAGAGGTGCATCGGCTGTCCCGATAGCTCTTCTTGCAGCGGCTCGTGTGGCTCTTGCGGCTCTTGCTGTAATTGCGAAAAGAAGGACAGTTAGCTCTTCGGTGCGATATGCCCTGCGCTGAGAGAGGACGTCGGTCACTGCGATCAATGAAAAATTATAGCCGAGTGGAACATAATGTCATATATTAAAATATCCCCGTGCAACAGCGTTGCACGGGGATATTTATTGATTTTTTAAATTGTTTCAGCTTTTATTATTCAGCTGTTCTGAGTCCGAGCCAAGCATCCGTCTTTATGAGCGCGTCGTTGAAGGAGGATTCGCTTGCATTGAATTCGCTTTCAAGAGTGCCCTCGCGGCCTACGGTATCTCTCCAGAGCCAAGCGATATTGTTGAGCTGTGCGGAATAGATGTTCCAGAACTCAAACTCGATGTTAGCTACGATGATATCGAAGAGCGCGATAGAACGGGTAACAGTACCCTCGGAGTCGTCAGTACCGAAGTACTTAGGCTTGATTATTCTGTTGAAGTAGTATCCACGAACAGAGGTATAGGATTCCTCGGTTGCGAGCTGGAGGTAAGCGGAAACAGCTTCACCCTTCGTGTCAACATCGCTTTCGCTGTGATCAAGAACAGTCATAAGTGAGTAACCGTCGGTAGCGGTAGTTCCGTACTGCTCCTGATCGGTGTCGTACTTAGGAATGGGAAGAAGTCCGTACTTGTCGTCCATTTCACGAATGGTCATATTCGCATCCTTACCGGGATAGATTACCGAAGAGTAGAATACGTAGCAGCCTGCCGCGAAATTGCCTACCGAGGACATACCCTCGCACGTACCCGTAGCGTCAAAGAGGTTACGGAACTTGGTCATAGCATCGGCAGCCTTGGTGTTACCGATTATATTGTACTGGTGAGTGCCATCGTTATTTTCGGTGAGGAAGCTAAGATCCCATGCGTGGGGAATAGCGTCACCGGGGCAGGGATAACCCGAACCTCTCTTAGCAGTACCGTAACCGTACGTATCGTTGCCCTGTCTGCCATCCTCTCCGTTGGAGTCCTCATAGAGACGGGAAGCCCATCTGTAGAGCTCGTCGTAGGTCCACATACCACCAAGAGCATATTCCTGCATATTTTCAGGGTCTTCGCTGTTCTTCTTCGCGTCGTAGAGAGTCTTGTTGTACCATATTACCATCGCGGAGTCGAACAGGGAAATGTTGATATCGCCCGCAACGTAATAAAGATGGTTGTTGATGGTGGTTCTCTGTACTATAGCCTGATTCCAACAGGGGAGTGAGAAATCAAAGAAAGGGAAAAGTTCCTTGTCAAGAAGGTCCGCGTTACAGTCGCGTATTGAAGGATACGCTGCGGAATATGCAAAGTTTGCGACTATGTCGTAGTAGTGCATACCGCTCTGAACGTCCTGAAGCACCATACCGTTGAAGCGGGTAGAGCTTTCGTCGTAGTTACCCCACGGAACCACCTCGTAGAGAATGTCTACGTTAAGCGTTTCTTCAACAGCGGCGTTTCTCATAGCAACTGCTTCGTCAAGCTCATCTTCGGGAGATTCTTTGTGCCATTCTCTCTCGATGATTTCGCCCGAGCGGTGCATAACGGTAAGCTCTTCGCCCTCAAAGTCAAGCTCTTCAGTGGGAACTACGCCCGTAAAGGAAGGTTCACCGTACTCGTTGGTCTCTTTTTTTGTTTCGGATGCCTGCTGGCTTCCTGCTGCCCCGCCTGTTTCTTCGGCATTTGCGTTCGGGTTCTTTTTGGAACAACCTGCAAGCGCAGTGCCTATAAAGATACAAACGAGCAATACAGCGAGAATTCTCTTAAAAATCTTCATGATCTTTTTCTCCTGTTCGTTTTTAAGGGAAGGATATCCCTCAGTATGAATATTATACCATATTTATTTCCTTATTTCAATGATAAATTTGTACAAATTTACCATATGCGTTTTGTACATTCCGAACATAGCAAAAAATTCAAGCTATTTAAGGCGTCTGACGTCTTTAGCTCCAAGGCTTTCTTTGCCGATAAAGCATCTTATTACGCGGGCAGCCTCTTCCTTGCTCTCCGTGCTGAATATAAAGTGCTGCATCGCAATACCGTACGAAGCGAGAAGCTCGGCGCGGTCGCCCATATATATCGGCAGGGAATTGAATATAACGCTTCTGTGTTCGGGTCTGCGGCGCACGGGGAATTCGACTCCGCGGCGGTCGGTGAGCACGGCTTTTTTACTGTTGCATACGTCACAGCCGCCCGTCTCACGTCCGACGCATTTTTCGGTTATCATAAGCGGAATTCTGCCGTAAACTATTGCTCGGCTCGCGCCGCCAATATCGCGGTGCTGTGGAAGGCTTAATTCGGGTGAGAGCACGGTCTCGGCAAAACCGAGCGCTTCAAGCTCGGCAACGCTTACGTTATTGCAGGCGTTGAGTCTGAAATCGGCGCACATTCTAAAGCCCATACCTCTTACGAGATCGACCTGTCCGAGATTTTGAACAAGCGCGTCCGTCACTCCTGCCTCCTTGGCACAAAGAAGCATTTTCTCGACCTCTGCGCGCTCGCTGTCGTAAACTATTTCGGGAAGCATAACTCCGTATCCCGCTCTGCCGTACTTTTCATATTCCTCAAGCGGAATATATATCCTCTCAAAGAAGTCCTCGGCTTCGGCGGGTATTGTTGCAGGGTCAAAAAACAGCGCAGTTCGGCTGACGTTCGATCTTTCTCGTTTTTTACGCGGTCTTTCGTAGGGAGCTGACCTTATATCGCTTTCGTTTCTGTTATTTTCGGGTGATAGTGCTTCTACTGCGGCTCTGCGGAGCGCATTGAGTGCCGATATCGGCAGCATCAGTCCCTCGTCGAGCTCTATTTCTATGTGCTCAAGGCTGTATGCCGTCGCGCCGAGCTTTGAGAGATTTCTCTCGACCGTTTCGCGCGAGAGCGGCGCGTTTATCGCCTTTTGCGGTATCTCGCCGAGGACCGTGACCTCGCGCTCGCAAAGCTTTGCCGAAAGCTTCATCGGTCTGCCCTCGCGTATGCTCGCAAAAAGGCTTATCGGTATTTTTCTTTCTATCTTTGAGAATGGCACAAGTCCGCCGCTCTCCTTTTTGTCAGCCTCGGAGCGCACTCCGAGCATAGAGCGGTCTATCCTCTTTACGTAATATCCGTCTGTAAATCCGCCGCGCGAGAATATTTTCGCAAGCTCGTCCATCTCTTCGCGTGTGGCGTCGCGTCGCTCGTCGAGCAATCTGCGCCATATTCTTATAACGTCGCGGACGTATTCGGGCGACTTCATTCTTCCTTCTATTTTGAAAGAGGACACGCCCATATCGCACAGCTCGCGCACGTGTGT
>SVSY01000055.1 GCA_015064065.1 Oscillospiraceae bacterium | reverse complement strand
CGGCGATAAGCTTTTTGCAGACTCTGTCGGACGTTGGGATCTCTGGTGCGGCGACGCAGTTACGCTTGCCAATTCACTTGCAAGCCTTAAGCAATACGACCCCGACATGAGAATATACGCGGGTCACGGAGCAGATTCAACGCTTGGAAGAGCGCTCGAAAATGCAAAATACTATCTTGATTTTTAAAAACTGTTTATACACCATTTGAAAGGACACTAAAATGCTTGATTTTCAACGACTTGCGGAACTTCTTTTTCCGCAGATAACTACGACTACCGCAGATATGGAGGCTCGCTTTCCCGCAAGAACTCTCCCTGAGGGCGCAAAGGTAACGAGATTTGCACCCAGCCCCACGGGATTCGTACATTTCGGCGGGCTCTTCCCTACGACCGTTGCAGAGAGACTCGCTCACCAAAGCGGCGGCGTGCTCTACCTTCGAATTGAAGACACCGACGCTAAGCGCGAAGTTCCCGGTGCTGCCGAGGGTCTTATAAAAACGCTTTCCACCTACGGAATAGAATTTGACGAGGGTGCTGTTATAGGCGAGGACGGCGCTATATGCGACAAGGGCATCTACGGACCTTACAAGCAGAGTATGAGAGCCGAGATTTATCAGACCTACGCAAAGCAACTCGTTCGCGAGGGTAAGGCATATCCCTGTTTCACGACCGAAGAGGAGCTTGAAGAGCTTCACGCCATCGATAAAAAGGCTGAGATAAAGAACACCGACTGGCAGGCAGAAGCAGAGGCAAGACGCGCCGAGATGCTTGCACGCAGAGCGATCACGATGGAAGAGGTCGAGGACAATCTCGCCAAGGGCAATCCCTTCGTGCTCCGCATACTTGCCGACGGAGATCCAGAGCGCAAGATCAAATTTACCGACCTTGTAAAAGGCAATATGGAGATACCCGAGAACGACGAGGATTTCGTTCTTCTTAAGTCTGACGGTATTCCCACTTATCATTTTGCACACGCTATTGACGATCACCTTATGGGTACGACTCACGTCATTCGCGGCGAGGAGTGGTTGCCGAGCCTTGCAAAGCATCTCCAGCTTTTCAGATATCTTGGATTTAAGACCCCCAAGTATATGCACATCGCACAGATAATGCGCCTTGACGAGAACGGAAACAAGAAGAAGCTCTCCAAGCGCGATATGGGCGCTAATATGGACGACTACACACGTCTTGGCTACTGTCCCGAAGCTGTTTGTGAGTACGTTATGACACTTCTCAACTCCAACTACGAGGAATGGAGAATGCAGAATGCCGACAAGAGCTACAAGGACTTCCCCTTCAACATCAAGAAGATGTCAAGCTCAGGCTGTCTGTTTGACTTTGATAAGCTCAACGACGTTTCAAAGAACGTTATCTCGAAGATGAGCGCATCTGACGTAACCAAAAAGGTCACCGACTGGGCACTCTCGTTTGATAACGATTTCGGAAAGCTCCTTGCGGCTGACACCGCCTATGCAGAAGCAATATTCGCTATCGGTCGCGGCGGCAAAAAGCCGAGAAAGGACCTTACCACCTGGGCTGACGCTAAGTCTTATATGGGATTTTTCTATGACGAGCTTTTCACCGTCGAGGACTCCTACGATGAAAAATATGACCGCGGCGATATCAAAGCTACCCTTTCGAAATTTATCGAGACCTTTGATATGTCCGACGATATGAACACATGGTTCGATAAGATCAAGGCTATCGGCGACTCGCTCGGTTACACCCCCGATATGAAGGCATACAAGGCTGACCCTGCGGCATTCAAGGGTAACGTTGCCGACATAAGTATGTTTATAAGAGTTGCCGTTACGGGCAAGCTCAATTCCCCCGATATGTATTCGGTAATGCAGATACTCGGAAAAGAGCGAGTCTTTGCAAGAATAGAAAATATGATAAATTCACTCTAAAAACAGGAGAGAAAGAAAAATGGAAGAGATCGCAAGCAATTTTATACATGATATTATAGACGCAGACCTTAAGGAGAAGCCCGAGACAAAGATCCACACCCGCTTCCCTCCCGAGCCTAACGGATATCTCCACATAGGCTCTGTAAAGGCGATTTGCGTTAACACCGACGTTGCCAATAAATATAACGGTCTTTTTAATCTCCGTTACGACGATACTAATCCCGCCAAAGAGTCCGATGAGTTCGTTCGCTCTATCCGCGAGGACCTTGAATGGCTCGGTGCAACTCCCACCGGCGGAGTTTTCTACGGCTCTGATTATTTTGGAAAATGCTATGAATTTGCAGTTCAGCTTATAAAGCAGGGCGATGCTTACGTTTGCGATCTTTCAAAGGACGATCTTGCCGACTACAAAGGCAATGACCGCTCGGTCGCTTCCAAAGAATCCCCTTACCGCAACAGAAGCATCGAAGAAAACCTTGATCTCTTTGAGAGAATGAAAAACGGTGAGTTCGAGGACGGCGCACGCACCCTCCGCGCAAAGATAGATCCTTCAAGCGACAATCCTTATCTGCGCGATCCCGTTATTTACAGAATAAAGCATATCCATCATCATCGTCAGGGAGATGAATGGTGCGTATATCCCATGTACGATTTCGCACATCCCATTCAGGATGCTCTTGAGGGTATCACACACTCTCTTTGCTCAAGCGAATTCAGAAACCACCGTCCTCTCTACGATTGGGTTGTTAACAAGATCGGATTTGAAAACAAGCCTCATCAGTGGGAATTCGGACGTATGAACATCACGTACACCGTAATGTCAAAGCGCTATCTCCGCCAACTCGTTGAGGAAAATTACGTTGACGGTTGGGACGATCCCCGTCTGCCGACTCTTTGCGGACTGCGCCGTCGCGGATATACCCCCCGCGCACTCTTCAACTTCGTTCGCGAAGCCGGAGTTACCAACACAGATCATACGGTAGACGTCCGTCAGCTTGAGGCTTGCGTTCGTGACGATCTCAACGAGACTGCGCTTCGTCGCATTGCAGTTGTAAATCCCATAAAGGTGATCATCGACAACTACCCCGAGGATCGCGAAGAGATGATCACCGTGTCCAACCACCCCGCAAATCCCGATTACGGAACGAGAGAAGTTCCTATGACGCGTGAGATATACATTGACTCGGATGACTTTGCAGAAGTTCCCCCTCCCAAGTTCTTCCGCTTGAAGCCTGACGGCGAGGTTCGTCTTATGGGCGGATATATCATCAAGTGCGGCGAGATAGAGAAAAACGAGGACGGAAGCATCAAGTGTATCCACGCGACCGCCGATCTCGAGACAGGAAACGGTATGCCCGCCGACGGAAGAAAGATCAAGGGTACTATTCATTGGCTCTCCGCGAAGTACGCAAAGCCTGCCTCTTTGATGCTCTATGACCGTCTGTTCAACATTGAAAACACAGCAGACGTTCCCGATGGACAGACGTATCTTGACTTCCTCAACCCTCAATCGCTTACAAAAATATGCGGTGCGATGGTCGAGCCTTGCCTTGACAATGCCGCTCCCGGCGAAAGATTTCAGTTTGTCCGCGTGGGATACTTCTGCAAGGACACCAAAAACGAAAATACCTTCAACAGAGTAGTAGGACTCAAGGACAGCTTCCCCGCAAAGAAATAAAAAACAGGAGACTACATTATGCCTGCAATCATTTATCTCGCTGTGATCTCGGTCATCTCTATCATCGTTTGCATTTACGATAAGATTGCCGCAAAACACAACCCCAAACACCGCACGAGAGAAGCTACGCTTCTTTTACTCAGTGCGCTTGGCGGATCTGTTGCTATGTTCATAACTATGCAGATAATCCGTCACAAGACCAAGCACGTAAAGTTTATGCTCGGCATTCCGCTTATCATTATAGTACAAGTAGCCTTGGTCGCAGCAGTACTTTATTTCTTCGTGCTTTAACAAAAATATCGAAAGGATAGACCCATGGAAAAAACAGAAAAGCAACTTATGGAGCTTGACCTTTCTAAGTTCAGCCTTATATATCCCGATGAGGAAACACAGAACAAGCACTATCGCGGTGAGGATTCACCCAAGATAGATATGTTCGTGCTCGAAGAACTTGGACTTCTTGAGGTATTCAATCTCAAGAACAGTGAGCTTGACGAGTATTTTACGAACGATCCTAAGATAATCGAGCACAGAATGTCGGTATTTGAGGATATGCTCGCATTCCCCGAGATCTCGACCACGCTCAATAAGCTAATTCCCGTTCTTACAGATATTATGGAGCTCCGCCGTCTTGAAGCGGATACGGGAGAGGCAGAGTCCTATCTTGAGAGCATTACCGAGATAGAGCTTTATATCTCAAGTATAACTATTCTCCACAGCGGATTTGCTCCTATTATGGATAAAGTATCGAGCACCGCATTCAAAACTCTTGCAAAGCGTATCGACGACCTCGTAAACAGCGAATATTACGCAGAGCTCAACGCAAAGCTTGCAGAGCTTACCAACCGCGTACGCGATATCAAGAGCGTAACGATCGGTGTAAATCTCGACGCACAGCTCCGTCCTTCAAGTGCGGGCGTGCTTTCGATAAATCCGCAGTCCTTCCGCTCGGGTGACGTTATCGATAAGATACTCCGCCTTAACTTCAAGGAAGACGAATACACCTGTATTGCAAACCTCGTTCCGTTCAGCAAGAAGCAATCGGAAAATCAGAAAACGGCACTTGCCCTCGCGTTCAATTCCGCGATAAACGACGTATACAAGCAGTCTCTGCGCTCTTGGAAGAAGATAGTTCAGAGCTTTGTACTTGAAAACACCGACTTCTTGCTCAACCTTATGCCCGAGATAGAATTCTTGGTAAAGGCTACCAACCTTCTCCGCGTTCTCGCAAAGAAGGGACTTTATCTCTGCCGTCCCGAAATAGTTACGGGCAAGAACGTTTTCGTTGCACACGAGCTGTATAATCCTTGTGTTGCCCTTAAAGTAGACGACGAGATAATAACCAACGACATTGAGTTTGACGAGCGTGCGATGATATTCGTGCTCACGGGTCCTAACCGCGGCGGTAAGTCTGTTATCACCTGTGCCGTAGGTCTTGCTCAGGTAATGCTTCAGCTCGGTATGTTCGTTCCCGCAAAGGATGCACAGATAAGCATAGCGGACGCTATATTCACTCACTTCCCCACGGGCGCTGACGACACTATTGACAAGGGTAGACTTGGCGAAGAGTGCGCACGTCTGCGTGATATATTTGAAGAAGTCAGTGAGAACAGCTTTGTGCTTCTCGACGAGTCGCTTTCTTCTACGGGCTCGTACGAGGCTTCCTACATCGCCGCAGAGGTACTTGCGGGATTCAGCCGTATCGGTTGCCGCTGTCTCTTCTCTACCCACCTTCACGAGCTTGCGGCTGAGATAGACAACATAAACGCGCGTACAGCCCCCGAGGGCGGCACGACCATCGATTCGCTCGTTGCGGGTATCGAATCGGGCAAACGTTCCTTTAAGATCGTAAGAATGAAGCCCGACGGAAAGAGCTATGCACGTGACATAGCAGACAAGTACGGACTCTCTTACGAAAACATCGTAAAGAACTTTAAGAAATAACCCCTTTATATAGGAGATATTATGAATACGGATATTTTGAAATTACTCGAGAACGATGCGCGCCTTACACCCGAGCAGATCGCAGTTATGCTTGATATGGACGTAAATGCCGTCAAGGAAGAGATATCTGAGCTTGAAAAAGACGGAACTAGACTCGGATATAAAGCTATCATCGACTGGGAAAAGACCGATAAAGAATCTGTCTCGGCTATGATCGAGGTAAAGCTTACCCCTCAGCGCGACTCGGGATTTGACCGCGTCGCAGAGAAGATATACAACTACCCCGAGGTGCAGTCTGTTCAGCTTATGGCGGGCGGATATGACCTTTCGGTGCTTATCGAAGGAAAAACGATGAAGGAGGTCGCTCTTTTCGTTTCGCAAAAGCTTGCGACTATCGACGGAGTCGTCGGCACGGCTACCCACTTCGTTCTTCACAAGTATAAGGATAAGGGCGTGCTTTACGACGCTACCGAGATCGACGAGAGAGGTAATATATGATCGATTACAGCAAGGTACTGTCAAAGACAGTTGTTGATACACCAAAATCGGGAATACGTAAATTCTTCGACCTTATGAGCACTATGACCGACGTCGTAGGACTTACTGTCGGCGAGCCCGATTTTCAGACCCCGTGGCATATCCGCGAGGCAGGAATACAGAGTCTTGAAAAAGGCAAGACCTACTACACGGCAAACGCAGGTCTTATGGATCTCCGTTCCGAGATAAACACCTATATGACCCGCCGCTTCAGAATTTCCTACAAGCCCGAGTCAGAGGTAATAGTCACGGTCGGCGGAAGCGAAGCGATCGATATCGCTTTTCGTGCAGTTATCGAGGCAGGCGACGAGGTGATCATTCCTACTCCCTCCTTTGTTTGCTATGCTCCGCTCGTCTCGATTGCGGGAGGAACACCCGTAATACTCGAGACCAAATTCGAAAACAAGTTCAAGATAGATCCCGAAGCACTCAAGGCGGCTATCACGCCCAAAACAAAAATGCTCGTGCTTCCCTATCCGAACAACCCTACGGGTGCTATAATGACCCGTGAAGAGCTTGAAGATATTGCAGAAATTCTCCGCGACACCAATATTTTGGTCCTCTCCGATGAAATATACGCAGAAATGACCTACACCGGTGACCACTGCTCTATTGCATCTATCGACGGAATGTGGGAAAGAACTATCGTTGCAAGCGGATTTTCCAAGGCTTACGCTATGACGGGTTGGAGACTCGGATATATCTGTGCGCCGAAGGCTCTTTGTGAGCAGATGCTCAAGATACATCAGTACGGCATTATGTCATCTCCCACCACCGCGCAGTTTGCGGCTATCGAAGCACTCAAGAACGGTGATGACGATATAAGAATGATGGTCGATGAGTACAACCGCAGACGCCGTTATATATTTAACGGTCTTAAGAGCATAGGAATAGAGTCTTTCGAGCCCGAAGGAGCGTTCTACATCTTCCCGAAGATAGGCGATTTCGGACTTTCGGGTGAAGAATTCTGCAACAAGCTTCTCTATGATTACAAGTGCGCTATCGTTCCCGGCAACGCATTCGGTAAGAGCGGCGAGGGCTTTGCAAGAATTTCCTATGCGTACTCTATCAAGCACATCACGCAGGCTCTTGAAAGGATAGAAGCATTCGTTAAAACTCTTTGATGAGGATCTTATGATAAGAAAAGCAACACCCGATGATATCAGTGCTGTGGCAGAGCTTTACGACAAAGCCATCGACCATGAGGACTCGCACGTAAAATACACGAGCTGGCAAAAAGGCATATACCCTACGGCAGATACCGCAAGGTTTGGTCTAAAAAACGACTCGCTCTACGTATGCGAGACCGACGGAAAGATATTGGCGTCTGTAATTCTCGATACGCGGCAGCCTCCCGAATACAAAAGAATAAATTGGGGCGTTGATGCAAGATATACTCAAGCTTTGGTGATACATACTCTATGCGTTGATCCCGATTTTGCAGGAACGGGGATAGGCAGTGCCATAGTAGACTTTGCAAAAGAGCTTGCGGCAGAAAGCGGCAAGCTTTGCGTGCGACTGAATACGACGCAACGAAACATTCAGGCTTCCCGTATGTATCAAAAAAACGGATTTGTTATCGTTGATACGCAGGAGATACTGCTAAACGGACAGATACGTTGCGGAAAGCATTTGTTTATGGAGTACGTGATCCGCCGTGGAGAAGACCAATGATAAAAAGTGAAAAATATATAGTTGGAACCGAAAAAGATGACGTATATAAGTCTTTGTTTAAAATGATACCGCAGGATGATGAATATATGCATCTGCGACTTTCGGGAGCTTTAAATGATGTTTGTACAGATATATATTTTTTAACGCACGATGACGGCAAAGGGATCTCACGCGTCTGGATGGGCTACGGTAGGCACCAAAATTCCATATGTAATTGGGGTGCTGTTTATACCGAGGCAGAATACAGAGGCAAGGGATACTGTGCAAAAAATCTGGATCATTGTTTTGAAGAAATAGATGCTTTGAATGATCCTCCTTTGGCACTCTTCTGCAGCGCAGGAGACGTAGCGGCACTTTACCGCAGATACGGCTTTGTCCCTGCACTGAAAGGGACCGAAAAAGGTCCAATGTACAGACCCTGTGGCAACAGTCCTAAGACCTTTCAAGAATTTTGCGAAAGCTATTATATTCCTACAGACGAGCTGTTTATAATTGATGCCGACTTCGGTTGGAGAAACGAGATCGACTGCTTGCTTCGGTTTGCTCTATGGGATATGGGTGAGAAATTCGGTATAGCCGACGTTGACGAACTGAGAGTCTTACTTATGGAAGAACCCGAAGGAGCTAAAATAATACTCACAAAGGAAAACAGATGTGTGGGTTGGTCTGTAGACGGTACTATACAGCTTCATCCTAAATACAGGTGCGTTAAAAATATTACGGTCGTGAAAAACAAATAGTAAAAAAACAAAAAACGCTTTTTAAGCGTTTTTTTGTTTTTTATTCAATTTAAAATAATTTCCGAGTCCTCTATCCTTGCCACGTACATTCCCTTTTTATAGTGAAGATCGGCAAAAACAGAAAACGTAACTTTTTGTGCCATAAATATCTCTTATTTATTAAAAGTATTATTCTTAAAGTATTGATAAAGCGTACACGGTATCATTCCGTTGTAAAGCTTACGCACCTTGTCAGCACGTCTGCCGTAAAGCGTTTGGAAATTCTCTGCTGAGGTCAGCACGTATATCTGCCACGGTGAGAGCGCAGAAAATGCGTCTCCCATCTCGCGATAGAGCTTTTCCACTTCCCTTTGCGTCATAAGACGCTCGCCGTAGGGTGGGTTGCAAACTATCGTACCGCGACGATCGAGCTTCTTTATTTTACGCGCGTCAGCCTCAAAGAATTTTATTCTGTCGTCAACACCCGCACGCTCGGCATTCTGCTTTGCTATTTCAAGCACAGCCGGATCAATGTCAGAAGCGTAGGCTTCAAACTCACAGTCCTGATCGATCGCGGCAAATGCCTTAGCTCGCTCTTCTTTAGCAATAACGCCATCGGCAAGTATATCAAACTTCTCACACGCAAAATGGCGCGCAATTCCGGGTGCGGTATTTGTCATCATAAGTGCCGCTTCGATAGCTATAGTTCCCGAGCCGCAGAAAGGATCCCAAAGCAAAACGTCCTCACGTGGACGGGATATAGCCGCAACTGCCGCTGCCAAGGTCTCGCGCAGCGGCGCGGCACCCGCTTCGATACGGTAGCCTCTCTTGTGAAGCGCGATACCTGACGTATCGATCATAAGAGTCGCTATGTTCTTGAATATAAAGAATTCAATTTGATATTTAATTCTCTCTTCGGCAAACCATCTTATATTATAGATGTTTGCAAGTCGATTTACCACAGCTTTTTTTACTATGCTCTGGCAATCGGGCACAGAAAAGAGCGCACTGCGAAGCGCGTGACCCTTGACCGGAAATGCATCGTTCTTACCTATGAAATTTTCCCAAGGAAGTGCCGCAGTTCCCTCGTATAGCTCTTCGAAGCTCTGTGCCGAAAAAGAACCGAGCTTGATAAAAACGCGCTCTGCAAAGCGAAGATTGAGATTGCTTGCAAAAACTGCGCGCTCGTCTCCTTCATAAGTAATACGCCCGTCCATAGTCTCTATTCTCTTGTAGCCAAGAGCGTCTATCTCCTCGCCCAAAAGCTTTTCAAGTCCGAAAAGGCAGGTTGCCACAAGTTCAAGTTTCATAAGTTTGCTCACTTTCATTTCGTTCCTTAATATTATAAATCAAGAAGTGAAAAATGTCAATAGGAACAAAAGGTAAAACGGCATCTGCCCAAGCGGTAGATGCCGTTTTTTATAGATACATTAAGTTTACGGTTTTTCGATAATACTTCCGCCCCATTCCACAACGGTAAAGCCCTGACGCTCAAAGTTCTCAAAGCTCTGCGGCTGAATTTCCACCTCACGATCACTTGCGTAGTAAGTCATATATACGCGAAGCAAGCTGTCTGGCGTAGGAGTGATATCGAGCTTTACCTCATCTGTGTACGCAGTAGTCTGGAAGGAAATTACGTTATACGGATTTTCCTGCATAAGAGGCAACCAATAGACAATAAACTCGTTTGCTTCACGGCGCGTCAAGCCTTGCTCGGCAAGAGCCCATTCGAGAAACTCTGCGGTATCCTCTCCGCGCACGCAAAATCCCTTTGTCATATCCCACTCAACATCATTTATGCCTTCCCAATAAAGCGCGTAATATTCTTTTCCGTCCGGAAATACCAACGTACCGTCGGGATGTGCGACAAAATTCTGCCAACCGTCAGCGCTGTGCTCGGGATAAGTGCAGGTAAGCTCACCGTCAAACTCTACCTTGACTGAACATACTGTCTTCTCTTCAGGATATAAATAGATGATCGGCTTACCGTAATAGTTTGGAATATGTATCTTATCTGCCATAACTCTGACGGGTTGTGTCGTATCGGCGGGACGTCCAACTTCTGAAAAGACTATGATTACTTCGTCACCCACGCACCATTCATCTATATTATCTGTGATGACGTAAACAGTCTCGCCAAATTCTTCTATGTCACCCTTGTAATTTGTTTCTGCAACCAATATGTCGGGATAGATCTTATCGATTATGTCAACCTGCATATTTTCAACAGACTCTAAAACGACCTTCTCGACAACACCCAAGAGCTTGTTGACTTCAATTTTGTCTTCTTCAGAAAGCGAAAGTGAGATACCTTTACCGCTTTCAGCAAATGTTCCACATTGCGAATGATAGAGAATTTTTTTGTTTTTAACAGTGAACTCATAATCATATCCGCAATTATTTCCGTCGTCTACCCATTCTCCGTCATTGAGAATATCCAATATTTTTTGTTCATTTTCCTCGGTCAACTCGGTCGAGGAAGTGTTTCCGTCCGTTTGGATATGCGAAACAGACGACATAGGTCCTTTATACTTATCAATACACGAAGTAAGCGAAAACAAAACTGTAAGCAACAAGCTCAATGCAACGTATTTTTTCATAAAAGCAACCTCTCCTTATAAAATTTTAGGATATTCCTCATTAACAGTATATCATACGCCAATATAAATGTCAACTATTTTTGAAACTATCGGCTTTTTGCCGTATTTTAAGCAATTTACTTGACATACGGCGTAAATTTTGGTATAATATAATATGAATTGGTATATCCGTTTTAAATCACGAAGAAAAGGAGAGTATATGAAGAAAGCAATGCCCGATATCGTCGGAAATCAAGCGCTTCGCGAAAGACTTTGCCGCGATATACTCTCAAATTCACTCTCACACGCATATATTTTCGAGGGCGCTGACGGAAGCGGTAAACACACGCTTGCACTTAATTGTGCCGCGGCGGTCGCCTGTGAAAATAAAAGCAATGCTGATGAATCTATTCCCTGCGGTGTTTGCCCGAGCTGTAAGAAAATACTGCAATTAAAATCTCCTGACGTTATTTTCGTCGGTCCTCAGGAAAAAACATCTCTGGGCGTTGATGCCGCAAGATTTATCAAGGAAGACGTTTATACCGTTCCGAACGACCTCGATCACAAGTTCTATATTATAGAAAACGCCGATAAAATGACACCGCAGGCGCAGAACGCGATACTGCTGACGCTTGAAGAACCGCCCTCCTTCGTTCACTTCTTCCTTTTGTGCAACAATTCGGGTGCACTTCTTGAAACGATACGAAGCCGCGCTCCGATAATGAGAACAGATATCCTCACTTACGAACAGCTCGACGAATATATCTGCTCCTACGACAGACGTGCCGCACAGCTAAAGCTTGCTTCTCCCAAGGAATACAGTGAGCTTCTGACGGTATCCGCAGGCTGTATCGGCAAAGCACTCTCGCTTCTTGAGCCTAAGGAATGGAAGCCCTTACACGATCTTCGTCAAACGGTTTTGAATATAGTGCGCGCCTCTATAGGTACACGTCGCGCGAAGGAATTTCTCCCGCTTTTGTTTAAGCTGTCAAGCAAGCGCGATCATCTCGAGCGCGAATTGACTACCTTGTCGCACGCTCTGCGAGACCTCATTCTTCTCAAAAAAAGCGACGATGCTCCGCTCGTGTTTTTCTGCGACCGAAATGAAGCCATTGAGCTTTGCGATACGACCTCGCTTTCATTTTTATATGAATTTCACCGTGCGGTCAGCGAGGCGATCGAAGAAAATAAACGAAACGCGAACGTGCGTCTTATGATACTCAAAATGGCAGTATCGGCAAAATTGATCTAAACTTTTCATCAGAAAGGAAATATATAAATAAATGGAAAACGAAAACAAGAACGGCTCTGCGCCTGCCAATAACCATCACGGCAATCATAAGAAAAACAGACCGCAAAAGCCTAAATCATATTTTATAGACCCCAACGCACAGCCCGCTGAGCAACAACAGTCCAAGAAGGAAGTCAAATCCGATGCTCCCAAGCAGGAAAATCGTGCTCAGGGCAACAATCATCACAATAATCACCACAGAAACAATCAAAAAAATCATCATAACCGCAATCATAAGCCTGCGGCAAATACACCCGCAAATCCCGAGGCAGCTGAGCAAAAGGTTCAAAGCCAAAAGCCTACAGAAGAATCAAAGCAGAACGGACAGAACAATTCTACTCAAAAGAATAATAACAAAAATAAAAACAAAAACAGAAATCATATCGATAAGCGGCAGCAGCAAAAAGAGCATTCTGCCCCTGCACAGCAAAAGGCAGAAGTGTCTGCACCTACACCCGACGCACTTAACGTCTTCGATAGCACTGCCACCGTTACTAAATCTGTAGATAAATTACAACGCCCTGCGCCGCAAAAGCTTAAAAACTTCTCTGACTCGCCCGAATTTGAGCAGTATGCCGAGTACGACGAGTTTTCCTTTGAGGAGCTTTATGGCTCTGACGACGCACAATCGACTTTGGCAAGTGCTGACGGCACAAGCAGCTATACGGGGGCTGTTACAGATACCGAGCCGATGGTAGACGTTGTTGGAATAAGATTTAAGTCCTCGGGAAAGACCTACTATTTCGCCCCTAACGGCGTATCGCTTCGAACCGGCTCTCATGCTATAGTAGAAACTGCTCGCGGTCTTGAATACGGAGAAGTAGCTATCGGAAACACAAAGGTACGCGAAAGCGAGATCGTTCCTCCCCTCCGTCCCATAATCAGAAAAGCGACCGATGCCGACGTCAAGCATCACAACGAGAACAAGGAAAAGGAAGACGCGGCATTCCGCATCTGCAACGAAAAGATAATAGCTCACGAGCTTGATATGAAGCTTATCGACGCACAGTACACCTTTGATAACACAAAGCTTCTCTTCTACTTCACTTCCTCAGGAAGAGTAGATTTCCGCGATCTCGTCAAGGATCTCGCGTCAGTTTTCCGTACGAGAATAGAGCTTCGACAGATAGGTATTCGTGACGAGGCTAAGATGGTTGGCGGTCTCGGTCTTTGCGGAAGACCTCTTTGCTGTTCCATTTTCCTTACCGATTTCGGTCAGGTATCTATAAAAATGGCAAAGGAACAGAATCTTTCGCTCAATTCTTCGAAGATATCGGGCATATGCGGCAGACTTATGTGTTGTCTGCGCTATGAGCACGAGACCTACGAATACGAGATAAAGCGCACTCCTCCCGTTGATTCGCTTGTCAGAACAGTAGACGGAGTTGGCGTAGTGACCGAAATAAATCCTCTTGCGGCTACGATAAAGGTAAAGCTTGTATCCTCGCCCGACACACCGCCCAAATCCTATAAGCGCGATGAGGTCACAGTCCTCAAGAAAAAGCAGGAAAATTCTTAAAGGAGCGCAAAAATGAAACTTGGAAGTATGATATTCAGAGCGGTCTTAACGTCTATATTGGCTTCTGTGTTTACACTTATAGCTGAGCTTGTACTAAACCTTATCATCCCTTCCGATTTTCAAGCCGTAGATACTCTTATAAATATTATTATCGCAATATTTTCCTCTGCCGCGTTTGCTACGATACTGACCTATCTTCTTCAGGTCTATCACGGAAGCGGCGAGAGCGAGGTGTGGGAAGACTACCCCGAAAAATATAACGGTGTTATCCGTGATATTCCGTTGATAGTAAAGAAGGAAAGCTCAACGCTTATATTCATTTTCACTCTCGGTGGAATGGGACTTCTCTTGCGCCTCATCAATGCTAACCTTTTTAAAAGCTCGATAGTAAATACTGCACTTAACGTATTCACTCCCGTAACGTCACTCTCTCGCCTGTTTCCCACCACTGCACCCGCGTGGATATCGGTAGGACATCTTGCAGGAGCGTTTGCGACCTGCCTTCTCTACGTAATTATATTTGCTCTTTTTCGTTGGAAGTGGCGAAGATTTATGTAAAATTCAGCATTATAAAAAATCGATCGCCGAGAACGACCGTTTGGTCATTCTCGGCGATATTGTTATTTATCAGCTATCTTTTTTGCGCGTTCAACGTATTCTTTGAAACGATCCTCACCGCGAACCGAATCAAACCATTCCCAACCGCTTGGAGCGGTTACAGAATAGTACATATTGCTTGCATCGTATTCCAATACCCAATGATAAGAAACCGGCTCTTTTGTACCGTCGGAAAGCAATATTACCCCGCGTCCATATTCATATTGAGCACCGCTGAGCAGTTCCTTCTTTCCCGCATCCAGAAGATCACCCTCCTTAAACTGCGAGATGCGCTCACATGCTTTCAGTGCGCGATCGAGATGCTCATACCCTTCTTCCGTTTTCTTGTTACCAAACAGTGCGGCTGCACATACAAGACAATTTCTTGCATATACACCCTGCCATGCGGGAGGTACTTCTCCGTCTTCGCCCAACAGATGCAAAAGATCCATTCTAAATTCGTTGAGCTCTACAGATCTTGGGGCATTGTATATGTTGTAGCTCGGACGCGCAAGAAAATGAAGGAGGAGATGAAAATTATTCGCGCCGTTTTTCACCTGCGTCGCTTGCCATTTACCTTGATCCCACAGCCTTGTCTCTATAGCTTCGCCTTCGATCGCGCTATACTGCGTAATGGGAGGAGGAAGCTCGCGAATACCCGTGCGATCTGCAAATACAACGATATCTCCGTCCTCGTCAGCCACATAAGCATATTCTACCGCTCCCACAGATCCGTCGGTCAGATCGATTGCGTCATAG